>JAPPAB010000055.1 GCA_026705765.1 Gemmatimonadota bacterium | reverse complement strand
AGTGGGTCTCCTTTCTTACTACTCATAAGGTACCCACCGAAACGGGTCAAGTCCAATGGGCGGTTGATGCTATTATCCACCAAAACGAGGCAAGTCCAGGATAGTCCAGCAAGGTTTTTGCTCACATTCGACTTTACTAATTGTTTTCAGGCCAACAAATAAAACGCGCCTCGAATACAGAAAAAAGGACCGTCTGTTAGAACGATCGACGGGCTTTTTTTGCCCCCTGACGTGCAGCCTGTGCGATAAAAAATTCACATATGTACCTCAAAGGGACAGGTTGACACACTGAGGGGGATCTGCATGTGAGGCATTTTGAGCAAAAGTACGCTCTTTTCCTACCATATCACCACTGGAACGCTATTTTTTTGCTTTTTTCTATCCGTTTATAGCTGTTCAGTGCCGACTAATACAAAAAAATAGACCGCACCTAATAGCCTCGAGTGTGGTCAAAGGCCCCTCTTTTACCCCTGTTTTGTGGTCACAGAGCGTCAATTTGCCCAGATTTGGCGTTCCCAGGTGGTCAACTTATGCCCTCTAAAATAGTTTTCTGACAAAATTAAGCAAAAAAACGGGGTATCGCCCGCCTCAAATATGGCCGCTGATACTCGCCTCGAGTACAACAAAAAAGCCCGTCAATCGAATATGATCAACGGGCTTTTGCTTCTGTCCTGGTCGATCACCGCAACCACAATATTTTTTGGATGCAGTTGGCCGCGGTAGCACAACATCTTGATACGCCAAGTACAGGGAATATATACGAAAGTGCCGAAGATAAAAGTGAGTTCCCAGAACTTAAGCCGGGAGGCAGGGAAAAGCGAGGAGAGTCTGGAAAAATATTGACAGGTGGGAAGGGGCCTCTTAATGTTGGGAGGTCCGCTCCGAGGTTAGCAGCAGAAATCGTTATGAAGTCGAAAGTTGACCACTAAAACGGGTCAAGTCCAGTTCCCAAAAGAACCCGCTAAGGCACCGCCTACTTTCCTCACAAAACCTGTCTTTAAGACCACAATACGATCCGACAAGTTGACCGGCGCGGTGCTGAAAGTCTGGGCAGAGTCCCATAGCGCACTCAGAGATGTGGTTGTTAAACATCTCGGCAATCTGGCAATGACGGCTGTGGATCCAGATTTTTCGGGAAATCAATTCCAAGGTGTCTTGTCCAGTGTTGCCTGGAGACACGAGACCGATAAAATTCTCGAACACCACGACGAATTTGATAAAAATGACATCGCTCTGATGCTGTGCTATGTATCGGGCAAAAGGCCCACAAAAGAAAAAGACGGTGTTTTGTCGCAGAGTCTCGAATATCTGGAATCCTTACCACCCAATGCGCCAGAGTGGGGAGAGACGCTTCCGAGCTTTGTCGAAGAGGTAAAGGCCATTATAAAGGCAAAGAAGGCGCAATATAAGCAAGCCAATGACCTCGACGCTCTAATCATCGAAGTCAAGGACGTTTTCTCATCAGAGCTGGAATTTTTAGAAAAAGATATTGCATCATGGTCTGCGGCACACTTATCGCCCGATGCTGATCTTTCAACAGTCCTTCGAGATACCCAGAAAATGCAGTCTTTGCTGACAGAGTATCAACCTATTCTCAAACCTGCGCCTGTCCTGAAGGAAGAACGCGAGAGAAGACCCAAGCGGACGAGGTTGGAGAATCGTCTCTTGTCGCTCATAGACCGTATTGATCCGTTCATGAGCGAGTCACGCACTCCGCCGATAGAGGCAGAACAACAATCCGATGTTCCAGCCGAAGAACAACCTGCTCAAACCCCTAATGACCAACGTGCATTTTCAGAGAAAGATTATAGCGCGTTGAAAGCAAAGCAGGAAAAAGAGATCAAATCGCTACAACGCGAACTACGGACGACCGAGAAGATGGTAGAAATGTGGCGCGTCGCATACATAGACGCGAGAGCGAGCAAAGAGGTGGCAATCGAGGGTGAAGATGAGGTTTTGTCTATTGATAGGGTGAATGACGCGGTTGAGCTTGCCAAAAAAAGATTTGACGATAAACTTCTCTTTCAACTCAATGGGAAGTCGCGCGTTGAGGATAATCCCTTTAAGGACCCCAAAGCCGTATGGGATGCGCTACAATGGCTGGCGACCACGTATTATGAATCTCGCCTGGGGGAGATTAAGCTGACAAATCTCGATGTGTCCGTTCGGAAAGCGTGTAAGTGGTGGTACAAGAGGCGCCAGAGCAAGAGGACGATGAAAAAGTACGAAGAGTGGTACACTACCAAAGTTGACAACAGGGTCTATTGGCTTGAAAGACACATTGGAACAGGGAGCAATAAGGATGCTCGCTATACCATTCGGGTCGCTTTTGATTGGGACGAGAGTAAGAAGCGCGTTGTTATTGGTTTCATAGGCCAACACCAACAGACAGACGCGACATAAGACAAAACGGCCTTCGGGACGGACGAAGGAAGGGGGAGTGATATGTTCTACAACGAACTGATCAAACAAATAGATTCCATGCCTTACACGCATCGGCAGATGTTGTTCAGGGGGGAACCTCAAAAATTTGAACACATATCCTCGGGATTCTACAGGATGCGTGAGAAGGGAGATCCTCGCTGGGCTGAATATTCTGCTCAAGAAAGAGAGGAGGATATAAAAATATGTGAGGGGCACGCAGTATCAGGTGCTGGCGTATTTGAGGGGGTGGATGTGGAAAGGGAATATGAATTGTTCGCTACATTTATGGGGGACAACCCTCTCGAGCAGGTGCCTAAAGAGTCCTGGGAGACGCTGGCAAAAATAAGGCAGGCAGGCGGAAAAACGAATTTCATAGACTTTTCAAGGGATGTGAATATTGCCATATATTTTGCATGTTCGGATATTGCAGGCCATCCCATAAGCCGCGGCAAATCTCGTCACGATGGGCGCATTGTGATATATCGCCCATTGACAATCCCCGAAAAGCACCCAATCATGGAATTCCCTCATGCCGGATACAGCAAGTACCAAAGTAGTGTTTTTGTTCGGCCAAGAGAGGGCGGATCTATCCCTCTTGATGAAGATGTATTGGCTATTCCGGTGCCAAAGGAAGAGAAGCTATCTCTTTTGAGCCATCTTGATGTTTATTGCAATGTAAGGCCAAGTACGGTATATCCAGACCTTGGGGGCTACATTAGGAACGAGGGCATGATTTTCCCCACCAAAGAGGAGATAAATGCCAAATATAAATAACCGCACGATCTTCGAAGCGGACAACCTCGATATCCTGCGCGGGATCAATACAGAATGGCCAGCGGCTTTTTTAACAACCTTACCTTTACGCCTATTTATCTGTGATATGATAGATCCACAGAAATTGGTATTACATACGACGATTCAAGCCTACGCACCCGGGCAGTGGAGAGGTGTGATTTGTAGAAAGGGAAATCAACTCTGGCCTCAAGTCTCACACGGTTTTTTGCGAGCCTAAGCACGTCTGCTCCAAGTGTTACGTGAGCACCAAAGCCTTTGTTGGCTCCATTTAGTGAACCACTTATTTCATAATTCGAGGGACCAATGGTGCCACGGTCGCCCTCAATGTTTCCTACAGATATTCCAGCCCCTATTGCTGGCATAATATTGCCATAGGTAAAGAAGCGTCGTGCGGTGATAGAGAGGAAAACAAAGAAGTATTCAACCTCTTGGAACACTTCTGATGCCGTGTGAGGTCGATCACTGGGCCAGACGAACCTGAAGTCGGCACCCACACTGTACTTTTTTATATGGGAAGACCATCCCACAAATACGCCAGGGTAAACATTCATATTCTTGTGAGGGACAAAGGCCCCAAAGATCCCGATATTCCATCCCTTGTAAGAATCTGAGCTTGTCATCTCTGCCTGTGCAGAACCAAACATCACAAGCAGGAATGATAGCACCAGCACCTTTTTGATCAACATAGGTGTTTCTCCTTATTCATTATCTGTGATAGCTAATGCCTATAGTTATAGGTAACAGATATGATTTGTAGGGGGGCTCGAATGTGCTTCCTCTGGATGCACTGAACTTAAAGAAAGGTAGGTCAGCTCTAGCCTCAAGCCTTAAGCGACTGTTTGTATGCCTGAGCACCTCTGCTCCAAAGGTTATATGAGCACCGAAACCCCTTTTGGTTCCATCGGTTATAGACCAGCCCTTGTGTGTAATTCGGCCATAAATGACAGCCAGATCTACTCCTGCTCCTATTACGGGTGCAACATCGCCCTGAGATAAGAAGCGTCGTGCGGTGAGGGACCAGAAAAGAAAGCCATACTGGAACACCTCAATATCATTTGGTGGCCATTGCATTGCATCATCTTTGGGCCAAGTGAATAGCAGGTCGGCTCCTATGTTGTACTGTCTGACATTAGTGGACCAACCCACAGATGCACCAGGGAAAAAAGTCATATTGGTGCCGGGTCCAAAAGCTCCGAATATCCCGGTACTCCAGAACCGATCTTTGCCAAAACCAGAGTCTGTCGTCTTTGCTTGTGAAGAGTCAACCAATATAAGCAGAGACAGTATTGAGATATACACAAGGATACACATATATCTGAACATGACATACCTCCTAAAGATCCCCGGCTACCGGAGCAAAATGGATAACGAGATGAGCGAATTTGTTGTCACTATCATAAGCATTTTTGACAACCTCTGCATAGGCTAAAATTGTCCTATTGGGATCGGCAATGCGAATGAAGCCTTCGGTGATAGAAACAATAAAGTCAAGGGAGTTTTGGTCCATCCATTCTTCAGCCATATCCTTAAAAAATTGTTGGTGCGGGATCAGGCTATCAGCGATTTCATTCCCTTCTTGTTTTAGTGGGTCTTCACCATTTTGTGTTATGACAAGTATGACAGTGTAGTGGTGAGTCTTTTTTAGGCGGCTATCATAGATAGAGATATTGCCGCCAGAGTCATAAGAATCACTGGTGAGTGTATGCACAATGACAGGATAATGGGGCTCTGTAGGGCTCTTATCGCAAGCAAGAAAGGTGAAGGCAATACATGCGCATACTACAGATTTTATAGTCACGGGAGACTCCTTTCTCATAACAAAAAAGGCCGAGGAGCGCATAGAGAGCGCGTACCCCGGCCTTTTGGTTTTTTCCGGCATCAATTCTGTTGGCTAATGATTACGGCTTATAAAAAATATAGAGGATTTTGATGGCCTTGTCGAGCGCCTTTTTTGGGGCACCTGAAAAAGTGCCCCTTACCTATGGACAAGCCCAGTACGATGTCTCACTCCACCATCAAGAGATGCGTAAAGTTTGCTGAGGTCATTTGCGTACTCGCGCAATTCCTCATAGGAAAAATGTTCAAGTCGTTCAATATCAACAAACTCGAATCTCTGCGTGTTCTTTGTTGCTGTTGTCATTACTCCCTCCTTATTGGAATTGTGAGGCTGAACCAACCTCGTAGGATTTGTGGACGTGGATCGCCCTTTCATCTACATATAGGGAGGTAATGGTCGAAATGGTTTTTTTCGGTAAAAATTTTTTAGGATGGACAAAGGCGACCAAAAGCGACAACTTGTCGCTTTTGGTGTATCCGATATGCTGTAGATACAGGAGTGAAGTGATCTATACACGAAAAAGGTCATCATTTGCTTATGTCTGGTCAAGCACCACAACCACAATATTTTGTGGATGCAGTTGGCCTACGAAAAGCTACATCAATCACAGGCTTGAAATCCAAGCCCTAAATACTCCACCAAAGCGATGCTGTTGCCAAATTGGTCGATAGGGAATCTGCGGTTGGAAAAGCGGCTGTTTGTGCCCGAATACAGGTTCTGTAAGCCCTGTGTTTCGTTGCATCGGGACAAAATTCGGAATTCGGCAACAGCATCCGAAGCGGGGTAACTCCAAATAACATTTATGGGAATGCCGATTTCTGTTTGATCATCGGCATTTTGTATGAAGCGCAAAATCTCCCTTCTTAATGCTTTTCTGTCTCTATCTGTCATTTTTTGGGGATTATATAGAATAGTGCCGGTAGTGGAAATTATGGGAGACGAAAATTGAGAAAGAGGAACAGGCGGAATTGGAAGTATTGACATGTGCTTGTTCCGGGGTATATCATAAGATGAGCTTAAAACATCTGCACCGATACGTTAAAGAATTTGTGGCGAGGCACAACATGAAACACCAGGACACGATCGACCAGATGAAGCGCATTGCAGAATCCTTCGAGGGACACCGGCTGCGCTACTGTGACTTGGTGGCCTGATATGTTCCGTGTCCTGGCGAGTACTTTAAAATGGAAGTTGCACTTTTTATATGCGGATCAAATCCTGCTCGACAAAAAACCACGCACTCAGTATATTCTACCTGAGTGCGTGGCGAGAAAGGAGTAAACATGAAGGATAATCTGAGCCAAGATGAATTCGATGACGAATTCTTCGATAGAAATAACTACACAGCGCTACCTCCATGTCCCCGTGATCCCAAAGAGCCTTTTATTTTTCGCGGAGAACCAGTAGGATTGACGCTACTGGATTTTTGGACTTGGGGTGGGTCTGATCTATTGGATAATATCTTACGTGGCCAAATCGCGGAGTATATCGTGGCACAGGCCACAGAGGCAGTATTATGTAAAGTTTATCGTAGATGGGAGAACGAAGATATAATGACAGCTCACGGCCATAGAGTCGAAGTTAAGTCCTCAGCGTATTTCCAGTCCCACCACCAAGATGGGCCTACGAAAATAAAATTTGACATTGCCAAAAAACATTCTTGGGATAACAGTACAGGCCGACGTTCAGAAATTCCATTTCGCAGTGCTCAAGTATATGTCTTTTGCCTTCTTACCACTAAGGACAGAAGGACCATTAACCCGCTTGATCTCTCACAGTGGGAGTTTTATATCCTATCAACAAGTGTTATCAATTCCCAGTTGAATAATCAAAGAGAGGTCTCACTTTCGCGGTTAAAAGAGTTAAACCCTGAAGTTGTAGACTATGACCAAATCAATGCCACCATCTTGAGCTTCGGGCTTCCAACATGGATAACCCCACAGCCACCGCAGGAAACCTGAATTCTCTTTACTTTGGCCTTATCGTAGCGCACGAAAAATACTGCTCAACAAAAAAGCCAGCCTCTGTGCTGGCTTTTTCCTTAAAAGCACTGTTGCAACCCGCGTCAGTGGATCACTCATATCGGCTTCCTAAAAAAATTTGATTTATCTCCTTGCCTTTCCCCTCGCCCGCCTTACATTCATGGGGACGAGACCGCCATCTCGTCCCCAGAAGATCACGAAATGTTGCACTACACTCTTTCAGGAGAAAGCAATGACACCCCGCGATCCGTACTTGAAATATATATTTTACTGTGCTCAGGGCCGTCGCTGTGCCGCGCCCTGCGATTACCGCACGGGTCTGGGCAAGCACCTGCCCATGGACGACCTGGAATGGGACCACATCGAGGCAGAGTCAAAGGGTGGTCCCGACACTCTGGGCAATCTACAGCTCTTATGCGAGGATCGTAATAAAATCAAGAGTGATCTGTCGATGCAGCACCTGCATTATGAGCTCGCAATCCGCCGAGCTGCATGGCAAGGGCTGATGCAGGGAATACAGGACGCATCCCCATGGAGAGGGTAAAGCAAAAACCGTGCCAAAAATTTCTCAGATCCGCGGCGAGTGCGCGCCTTTGAAAAATCTGTAAGTCACTATATTAGAAAGACTTAGATAAGACTTGATAGTAGTGCGGCACTATTGTATATAATCTCCCTTGTTCCGTCCCTATCCTACATAATCCCCTCATCAAAGCTCAAGGTTTCCCTGCTCCCCGGCATGCATGTGGTCTATAACTTTCACAATATTTCTTTCCGTCTTCAGTTGCCCGTCTTCTATCCATTGGATTGTTTGTAACTCAACATAGAGAGAATCCCCGGCTTTAAATCCCTCATCTCCTCGGGAGACTTTATCAATAAAATCATTGTCCGCAATGCCAACAAAAAAAGCAGTTTCATCCGCTCCTGTTGAGACCCGCCACTTGTCTCCTCTTTGAAAGGAGGGGCTAACAACAAGGACATATATTTTTTGCATACTTTCAGTTTTTTCTTCTTCCTCTCTCAGGGGCACATCGTAAAAGTCAATCTCACTTTTGTCAATGCTCTCTACGTTTTCTTGTTGGTTAATATCCATTCTTTCGACTCCGTTTTCACCTAAAGGAGAAATAAGATCTCTCATTGCCGATCTAATATTGGAGTCTGTGTAAAAATTGTATGTATTTTTATTTACAATAATTTTATTGTCGCTTCCCTCTATTTCTATGTGTATTTTCCCATCTCCCCCATCACTAACTTCATTTTCTTCTGGTTGCCTTCCTTTCAGGTACCTGTAAATTGCAAATAAACTAACCGTAGCCCCAGGAATGCCAACAAGGACTTGGAGGACGTCCATAGGGTTATCGTTCAAAAACGAAGTCGTATCAGAAATGGCTGTTATTGCATATTCAAATACCGCCTCAAAGGATCCTTCGCGTGTCGCCTTAATGCGCAATACACTTTTATTGCCTTCACCATAAAGGCTCTTGTTCGCGTATTCTAAGAGGTCTCCGAGAGCAATCATGGACGTACCCAAATCTCGCGCACTTATTGAATTGCCCTCAACCGCAGGCCCATGAAAAGCAATTTCAAATTCTTCTTTTGCCATAAATTCTCTTTTTGGGATGGGGGCGGGATTTTTGACGAAGTGGAACGTGGTGCGACGGGATTACGGCGACATGGCTTGCTTCAGGATAGCCATATCAGCATTGTAGCGATTGGTGACAATCTGCGCGGCCTTATCCAGCACAGCTTTCTCGGCAGACTCTTTGTTGATCACCGTACTTCTGAGTGCGTTACTCTCCTGTACGCCTTTCTCAAGCGCCTTTTCGTTGGTGCTGCCACCTTCGGCAGAAATGGCTGAAATGCGGGCTGACTCAGCATGACGGTCTCCTTTTTGACTGGGGAGTCTTGGGGAGCCTATGGGTGAAAGAATTATAGCACATAATGGATTGTGTGTCAAATGGTCACTATGCTACATAATCTCCTTATTCATTTATAGATAGCCCCCTTTTTCAGGGTCAAGCCCCAAACTTCTTAAATGCTCGTCCAATTCCGGCATGCCCGAAAATCCCTGATCTCTTCCACATTGAGAGCTAATAGTAGATCCATCTTTGACACCACGCTCTATTACTAATTGCGTTGTAGCGTCTTTACGAGACAATCCTGACCTTACTAATTCCTTCAATCTCTCGAAAACTATATCTTTTTCATACATTTTCTCTTCTCCTTTGAATGGCGTATCGTATAGATGTCTGGGCCACAGGCATGATTGAACTACGGGCCTGCTCCTATTCATGCGACATGTCGCCGCAAAAGTCAAGCTACCAGCTCGCAGTATTTCAGCCGTTGTCCCTCAAATCTCTGCACGATCATCTTCATCTGATCCAGCGTGTCCTGTGCGCGCATGTTCTGCCTTTCTACAAACTCTGCGACATATTTCCCCAGATGCTTCCTGCTGACCTTGTGGTACACACCCATGATTGCGCGTTTTATCATAGACCAGAAGGCTTCGATCCCGTTTGTGTGGCAATTTCCGCGCACATATTCACCCCGCGAGTGGATGACTGCTTCGTGCTCAAAGCCGTCTGCACGCAGGCCATTATAGGCGCGTGACCCATCTGTATAGACAGTTGCACCTGGAGTTACCCCGCTTCGGTGGAGAGTTTAGGGCTTGTGTTTCAAGCCTGTGATAGATGCAGTTTTTCATAAGCCATCGGTGCGTGATAGGCGATGGAAGAATGCCTGCGATGCGGATTATACCACCCTTCGATGTAGGAGAAGATAGCCAGGCGCGCTTCCTTATGCGTACGGAAGGATCGGCGATTGATCAGTTCACACTCCAAGGTGGCGAAGAAGCTCTCGCATAGCGCGTTGTCATAGCAGTCGCCAGCAGCCCCCATTGAGGGACGTACGCCTGCTTCACGACAACGCTTTCCAAATGCGATGGAGGTATATTGCGCCCCCTGGTCAGAATGGTGGATTACGTTTTCGGGATGGCGCTGGTAAAGGGCCATATTTAAAGCTGACAAGACCAACTCACTTTGCAAGTGGCTCGCCATTGCCCAGCCCACGACGCGGCGGGAGAAGGCATCCAAGACGACAGAGAGATACAAGAAGCCCGACCAAGTGGGTACATAGGTGATGTCAGCCACCCAGAGTTTATTGACCGTTGGCACAGTGAAGTCTCTCTTTACCAGATCGGGAGCCTTGACAGCCTGATGCGCTTTACGGGTCGTTGTGGTGCTCTTTCTGCGACTGATGCCACAAATGCCCATCTCACGCACCAGACGCGCTACGCGCTTCTTCCCTACTCGGATGCCCATATCCATCAGGTCTTTAAAGATGCGAGGGGCACCATAGGTGCTATCTGATCGGGTATGAAAGGCTTTGATATGCTTCTTGAGGTCTGCATCAACCTTTGCTTGTTTAGAGGGTGGACGTGCTCGCCAAGCATAATACCCGCTGAAGGAGACACCCAGTACTCGGCATTGCGTGGCGATTGGCCAAAGTTCCCGATGCGCTTTGACTAACGCGAAGATTTTTTGGGATCGCGGGATTGCATGGTGGACCTCCTTGTTGGAGTGAACAAATCAAGGACGGCTTCTCAGATGAAGTTCGAGAAGCCGCCCTTTTTTACTATTCGGGTGAGTTTTTGGACGAAATAGAAACGATCAGAGCCGTCTTCTGTCTGCTCTAACATGGGCATCACCTCCTATCAGTTTTGCTTTTTCCATATAGGAAGGTCTTTGCACATGGTTAAAGAGATACCTAATAGATTAAGAAAAACATACGCTAAGTATATTACATATTCTCTATTCTTATAAGACGAGATTTGCGACTGCTTATCAGAGACAGAACCAGCAAGCTCATTTATTTTATTAGCTGATTTTATTCTTAGAGAATCAATCTTTGTAATTAAGATTTCGTATGACTTTGGGTTGTCAGCTACAAAAAAATCATGAAGCAGATTATCGACTTCCTTTTTGGTTTTAGAATATTCCTCCTCACCAGAGGCTCCTGATGCTACCAGCATTGATAAAGCAGCCCCCCGAAAGTAGTAAATTGACCTATCCATTAAAAAGTGTATATTGGGCGCGGTGACAGTTTTTTGTATAAAGCTATCTCTTAGAAAGGCGAAAAAGATTTCCGCATCCCTTAATCTTTGTTCTCCTCGCTGGTGGTTGAGCCATAAGTTATCTTTTTTTCGCCGGATTTCCTCTATCTTACCTTGTTCATCTGTAATAATTCTTCTAGTTTGATAAAGAAATATGGCACTTATAATTGTGGAGAAGATTATAAAAGAAGTGCCTATAAGTGCAATGACCCATGATGATATGTTAGATAACATCTATTGCCTCCTCAACAATTTAATGGACCATAATTATAACTCTCCGATTAGTTGCTTAATGCCTGTGGAGTTACCCCGCTTGAGTGTATAGTGTAGAAGGTTCACCCAATCATCCCATGCCAGGGACTTGACCCGTTTTAGTGTATAATGCAGAAGGTTCACCCTAATTATCCTGTTCCATTTGAACGAGTGAGGACCAAATGAGTCTAATATATAAACAATCGACAAAGATAGATGAATATTACCCCACATTACGAAAAATTGATTGGGAGAATATCAAGCACCATTACGACATGGCACTCCTCCCTATACAACACGCAGATGAAATGTCTTACCCTATCGCGTCGATTGCTCTTGTGGAGATATTAAAAGCGAAAGGTACAAAATGTGCTGGTCGAGATGAGCTTGGATTAACGTATTCTGAATGTCCAGACTTGGTTCACCTATCTGGTGGATTCGATATCCTCGATGGAATAGTCATTTATATTTTCAGTCCTGTTGCTCTCAACCTACTCTCAAATTTCTTATACGACAAAATTTTTAAGAATAATGAGAGGGTCCGAGATGCGGAAATTATCGGGACATGACGTACTTGAAACAAAATCACTGCCTCCTATCACGAAGCTACCTTTTTACAGAACTTTTTGGACTTGACCGGAGCAATTCTGGCTATGAATAAAATACAAAGAAAACTCAATCAGTATTACGAGGACGTTGGTATAGCACCTATTACTAATATACCTGTTACGCTTGGCAACCTCGACGCCATATTTGATGCCTACCGTTGTCCTAAGAAAAAGAAAAAGAGTTGTCGGGATGCTTGCCAAGCCGCACAAGAAAACGTTCACTTTTTAGCGCGGACAGAGGGCGTTACCGTTAGCCAATATTATAAAAACAGAAATTACAGAGACCATCGCATACCCCGTATCGTGGTTGTCTCCTTGTCCGCTCCAGAACCAGATTTTTCTTCTGCAGAGAATGCGGAGAGTACAAAGAGGAAGACGTTGAATCCGCACTGGCGGGGAACAACAACGACAGTCCGGAGCCTTCTTCATCCCTTCATCGAACTAGATCGAGCAGGAGATGCTGGGGACCAAAGTACAAATATAATTGAGCAACTCTTCGTTCATGTGAGAACAGCGAAGTGTTGTTCCAGCGCGGGTGGAACAAATCAAGAATCCTACAGAGTGTACCAGAATTGTGGTCCTTATCTCGGGAAGGAATTGCGTATTCTTAAGCCCGATGTGATCGTTACCCAAGGCAATAAGGCACACGATCAGGCAGAACAGCATGTTTTTGATGAAATTGTCCAGCAAACCGCAGTCCAGTCAGTACAAGGTATCCCTAATTCCATCGCACGTATCGTGAGTCTAAAAGGAGATGGCCGCCGGATCTATTGGCTACGGTCATACTTCCCTATTGGCCGTTTCTATTCAAGCCACGCAGGTCCACCAATTCACTCTGAGTACAATTTAGTGGGCGCACATCGAGAGTATTTAGTGCGCTATGGAGAAGACATCCAGCAGTTCATGAATGAGGAAGATAGGTGGACTAATTGTTGAACATATCTATCTACGCGATGTGTGACTTCAAAACCGCTACAGAGTAATACCGATAAACACCGAGTTTATTTATTCGGGAGGGGTATCGCAGACCGTTTAATTTGGTCTGGATATTGCTCCTCAATCATTTTCCAAAATTCTCTCCTTTGTCTCTCCTTACTTTTAAGCTGGAGTAACGGCTGCAACCGATAGACCGCCAGGAAACTTAGCCTTGGGTCTGCATCATCCAATCCCAAGATAAAATCTTTAATTTTCTCATCCAGTTTGAGTAACTGTAGAATCAAGTGGACTTTGGTTTGTGAGATTCCCACCTGTTGAGCAAGTGTTCTCTGAGATTGAACATGCCCCTTTTTAAGAAGCTCGTGATAGTACAGAGCCTTTTTGATATAATTGGGATGTTGTAGTTTTTGAGTAAGTAATTGTTTTTGTGGCTTATGTCCGATTGCGATAATGTGCTTATTGTTTCTGCGAATGTGATAGATGGGAAAGTGATCCCATACGGTAAAAAGTTCAGTGAGTGCATCAGTCGGGCAACCAATTTTTTTAATAATAGAATGCCCCAGCATCGTTGTGCTGGGGCATATTTTGTCGAATGTGGGCGTTGTTGAAAAAAAATGAGGGGACGGCAGGGAGGGAATCCATTTACCTTGCCGCCCCCGAAGACCGGGCTGGAGTGAAGGGATATCTCGGCCCGGTCGTTGTGTTCATGGGGATCTGTATTAAGCTGATTGAACACTTAGACGGGCTGCAAACGCTTTTGGTGTCAAATTTGGAGGAAAAAAATGGATTCTGGTGCAAAAATATGGAGAGGTATAAAAAAGCTGAGTATTTGTGGGATTTTTCACTAAATTATAATACCAGAAATTCTCGTGTTATGTGTGGCATGAGTGATTCCTTTTCACCCTTTTTGGAGATTTTCTATGATTTACGATATGCGTACCTATGACCTGAATCCCGGTGCTTTGCAAGCCTATATGGATGCGGTGCGCGATGTGGCGCTTCCCTTGCGCGAAGATTATGGTATCAAACTTGCCGGGTGGTATTATACCGATATTGGGAAGTTAAATCGCGTTGTTCATATCTGGGCGTATCGCGATTATACCCATTTTGATCAGGCGCGGCAGGCCGTGCGCAGCGATCCCCGATGGGTTAATGAATATTTGCCCCGCGTTAAGGGGCTTGTGGTGCGCCAGCAAGATCAAATTATGCTTGCGTCCGATTTTTTCGAGTCCCGGGTTCCGGCTCTGTCGGAAGATGCATGAGCGGGTTGCGAGTGGGCATAAAAACGGGTAGAGGATTGTTGTGTTCTCTACCCGTTTCCTTTTTGTCCGGGAGATTGATCAGAGCAGGCAATGTCAGTCGTCATCCTTGCCCGGAATGTTCAGGCGGAATAACACGGGATGATGGTCCGAGTAGTGCTGTGCAAATAGATTCCCATTGTACGGGTCGCCGGGATAGGTTTCGGAGCTTCGCCAGGTGCTGCGCATCTGGTCGATGAGGTTGATGACCTGAAAATCAAATGCCTCGTCTATCTCGTCTAACCTGGCTGGGCGGTACATGACGTGGTCATAGGGTTTGCTGCTTTTGATTGCTGTGTTCGTTTTTCGGCATTCGTCGTTGAGCGAGATAAATCCCCGCGGGGTTACTGCTTTAAGTTCTGCGGCGTTTTCGATGTTCATATCTCCTACGATGTAGAAGTCCTGTTCCTGTGCGTCGTGGCGGTCAATCCACTGGGCTATGCTCAAAAGTCCGGCTTTGCGTTCTTTTTTCTTGTTTCGACCGGGAGATAAATGGACGTTGATGACGACGAAATCCATTTTGCCATTCAGTGTGCGGAAGCTGTGGGCGTGTGGCACGCGGGGATATACGGGATGGGCAGAGCGGTCTTCTGCGAGGTATCCATTGGGCAGGTCATGGGCAATTTTCAGTTTGTTGGGTTTGTAAAAGACTGCGGACCATTCGGTGCTCGATCCGGCTTTGTGGATGTTTTCGCCTCTTCCCGTGTCTTCACAAGATAGGGAGTAATCAAAGCCCTGTGCGCTCATGGCATCGAAGAATGCATCGGCTTCAGGGTCTTCGCTATAGGATGTGCCATCGCAGTATCGGCCATTATCAGGTGGGGCAACGAGTTCCTGGACGACGATTATGTCGTATTTTCCGACCAGTTGGGCAAGTGCTTCGTTGTCTTTCTTTTTGTAGAGTCCGAGGAATTTGATGTTGAAAGAACAGATTGTGATTTGTTCGTCAGAGACTTGTGGTCGGCAACCGAATAACAAGAGCAGAATACAGGATAGAAGGTATTTCTTCATTTTAATCGTCCGATCTCATTAAAGTTCTGACAGGTCGCGGTTTGCGATGGGTTTAATTATACGCAAAAATTGACTTCTTCAAAATGTATCAATAAGGAGTCGGTATCCGGGGGAGGGGTCAGGAAAATACTTGAAGAACACTTGAATTTTATCGACCATGAGCGCGCGTAGTTATCCGATCATTCAGGATAGGAGATTTATGATGAGCGATGGACAAATCATTTTTCAGGATACATTTGACGGTGGGCTGGATAGCGGCTGGTCGTGGTTGCGGGAACATCCCGATGATTGGCGGATTCGGGATGGGGGTCTGGAGATTTGCGTGCGTCCCGGTGTGAAGGATACGGTGCAAAATGCTTTGCTCAGGTCCGCGCCGGACCGCGGTGAGAGTGCTTATGCGGTCGAGGTTACGATCGCGAATCACAGCGAGCCGACGCAGCAATACGAGCAGGCGGGTATTACGTGGTATCACAATGGGGAACCGGTGTTCAAAGAGGTGAAGGAACTCATTGACGGCGATCTGTACATTATTCCAGGGAAGCAACCGATGCCGACGCAGAGCGTTCGTTTGCGGCTTGTTGTTACCGCGAATACATGGGAGGCGCAATTTCGCGCCGAGGGTGAGTCCGCGTTTCAGACTGCGGCTTCGGGTGAATTGCCTCCTCCGGGGGATGATCAGGTGAGTATTCAGTGCTATAATGGTCCGGAGGAAGGTGACCACTGGATACGGTTTTCGGATTTTTGTATCAGGCGCGTATAAAAAAAGCACCATCTCAAAAGAGGTGGTGCTTTTTGGTTAATTCTGAATTTATTTTCAGATTATTGCTTTACGACATTCGCCGCCTGGAGGCCCTTAGGTCCCTGGGTGATTTCAAATTCGACGACATCGCCTTCGGACAAAGACTTAAAGCCCTCAGATTGAATCGCAGAGAAATGGACAAAAACATCTTCGCCATCTTCTTGCTCGATAAAGCCGAACCCCTTGGCGTCGTTAAACCACTTAACTCTTCCTTCTGCCAACGTACTTCACCACCTTTCTACATCGTAAATTGCACTATCAGATCGAAAAAATCGAAAAAAAGGCAAGAATCAGAAGTTTCGATTCTTGCCATACCGTCTTTTCAGGCCGATTGTACAGGAAACAAAACAACACATTCTTAATGCATGGGCAAAGATACCCTTTATCATCTCAGAAGTCAACGTTTTTTCAGAAAAAAAGTTCCATATTAGACTGTAGCCCCGGCGAGTATCATCTGTCCTTTTTCTGTGTACTGCGCTTTATCTTCTGGTGCGACGGTGCGCCAGATGAGGAATTGTTTGCGCAGCGCGTTCATAAAATTCTGGTTGACGCGCCGCCATGATGAGGCGTCGCCAGAGAGCCGATCTATGGTCAATGTCATGGCAAAAATATTGTACTCGCCTGTGGGTAAAGCTTCAAAATGCACTTGCTGGCTTACGCCCAGATCATAAGGTGCCAGCCAGATTGTTGTGTCAATTGTGTGCCCCTGTCCGGTTTCGGTTTCAACCGCGCCGAATCGCGCGCCATCTGTGTAAAATGTGCCCAGGCTCTCACCTGCGTGCGCTTGAAAATAATCGACGAGGAATACGGATAGGCCAAATACGTCTTTGCCGCCTACGGTAAATGGAAATTCAAAATGCCAGCGGTCGCCTTCGGGATCGGGGAATTTCCAGCGGCGCGTTACGTCGGGCACGGCCAGGAGTGATGCCTGGCGCGCGGGATAGATTGATGAGAGTAGAACCACCAGCATGACCAGCATGGAGGAGGTCACGGTTGAGAGTGCCGAGTAGTTCACAGTAAGTCCCTGCAGGGCATCCAGCCACAGTAAAATTTTGACGACGCTTTGTCCCAAAAGATATCCGGCAACGGTTCCCAAAACAGCGTAAACACAGGCCTCGGCTATAAATAAGAAGGCGATGTGTACGGGTGCTAATCCCACGGAAGAATAAATGCCGATTTCGCGGAATCGCTCGTACACCGATCCCATCATGGTATTGAGTACGATCAGCGCAGCGACCAGAATGGGGATAAACAAATTGGCCATGCCTTGCAAAGACGTATCGCCCAGTGAACTGTAAACCGCGACGCGTATGCCGCCATCTGCTGTCGGGATGCCGGCGAATAATACCACGGATAACCGGGATAGAAATGATTTGATCTCGGCTTCGACATTCACTTCTTCTTGAAATCGCACGGCCACGGATTGCAATGGACTGCCCACATCGCGCAGCAGGGCATAGGATACGATCAGCGTATCATCGGGGTCCAGATGCTCAAATGGCACGGTCTCGACTTCGGGGCGTTCCAATCCCTGCCGCTCGCGGGTTTCAGTCTGCGACATGACGGTGATAAACTCGTCTTCGGTGACTTGAAAATCTGCCGGTGTTAAGATTTCTTCATCCAGATCGACAAATCGACGCATTTTTTCAGAGTTGATCAGCCCGATTACTGTGAGTTGTTTGCCAAAGAGGCGAATGTGCGCTTTGCCGATGTCCTGTTCTGTTATGCCCAGGAGTTCCGCTGTTCGGTCGGGCAAAATACAGGCTGACTCGCCCGGTTGAAACCAGCGTCCGATCCGCAGCAGGGTATCGATCTGCGTTACCTGGGCTTCTTCTGGCGCCAGTCCCAGGATCCCCTGGACGCGGGAATTTTTCTCTCCATAACGCACCACGGCTTTTGATTTTTTGTCTTCTCTTGTCGCAATATACCAGCTTCGAGGCGTTACGGTGCCTCTGTCTTTGAAATTTATCCGCGCATAATCATAAGCCGTGTCTTCCAGTGGTCCCCAGAATTTGCTTCTGATCAGTATGCCGGGATATGGACCTTCCACATCGCGGTGAAGCTGGTGAAATTCCAGTGCCGATTTGATAGAGGTAAAGGATAGCACGGTAAAGGTGAGCAGGACCAGGGTTGCAAATGTCAGCCATGTGCGCATTTTGCGCTTTTTCATGTTGGCAATGCCCAGTTGGAATGCCGCCACGGATGCGCTGATGCGCCCCACGTCGGTTTCGTGCAATAATACTTCGGCGCTGCGGAGTCGTCGGATATTTTCGTTGAACCGGCCCGATAGAATCGAGATGACAAAGATCGCCAGTGCCAGGATGACAAAAGCGAGTAAGATTACAAAGGGATTGGAGAGGTCAAATGCGGGGTGTACCTGTGAGAGGAATATCCAAATGACCAGAAAGACCGCGCCGATCCCGCCGATTTGCATGCGAATATCGGAGAAGGTAAAGATCAACCGTTCGAGGAAAAACGCACAGGGGATGACCAGGAGCATGAAGAAAATTACGCCGCGGATGACGTCGTTTTGGGTTGTTTTTACGTCTGGGTAT
This sequence comes from Gemmatimonadota bacterium, assembly GCA_026705765.1. Classification (NCBI taxonomy): domain Bacteria; kingdom Pseudomonadati; phylum Gemmatimonadota; species Gemmatimonadota bacterium. Next base: position 105,605 of record JAPPAB010000055.1, on the reverse strand, counting down.
GCCCGCGATTCAATGCCCATGCCCGCGCGTGTGTGTTTTACAAAGGCATCCCATTGTTTTTCTTTCAGTGCGGTTTCTGCTTCATCTAAGTGTTGTTTGGCCTGCGCGTGCAATACTTCCAGTCGCTGATTTTCAATTGAGTACTGGCGCAGTTTTCGCATGCGCGACTCGTTCAGCATCCACATATCTCGCGCCGCCTGATAGGGCGTGCGGATTAAGGAGCCCGATGAGAGGGTTTGAAATCCCTCGCCCCGGGCATCCCACTCGTTATCGGCGCTTTTTGAGTTGAGTAGCAAATAGCGCACGCCGATTGCGCCTGCGCGCATGGCTATTTTTACTTTTTCTCCCGGGGATGTATAGACTACGCCGACGGGTTCGTCTGGCCCAAATCCGATGTCATAACCGTATTCTTGCGGTGCGGTATTGCCCGCACCATAGACGCTGATGTCGGATAAGGTGTTCAGATACCGGGGATCGACTGTGTCGTAGAAATCGGTTGCCACGCAGGGGAACAGGATGACGGTTTGTTTTGTGATCCACCAGTTCATGTTGAAATGGCCGCTGTAGATTTTGCCCTGCCGCCCCTGGTTGGGCGCGTACGTGATTTCGCCGCTGTGGGGATCGATATAGTACGCCCGCACGTGTACGCGGCGCTCTGCCACGCCCGGGATATAGTATTCGCCGTTTTCGTCTGCGAGATCGTAGTAAATGCGCCGCACGCCTTTGATTGATTTTTCCAGGCCCATGCGCATGGCGGCTATTGCACCTGGTCGCGATTTATCGGGTGTGATGCTGCGCCGAGGGAAGGTGCGCACATATCCTTTGAGGCCGCGCATGCGGTCGGTGGGATCCAGTTTGTAATCGGGTAAAAATTCCCGATCGTTGAAGGACAGATCCAGCATGCCCGCGAGTACGCGAATCTGTTTGGTCAGGTTGGCGTAGTTTATGTACTCTGCCCGGTCTAGAGGGGTATCTACGCGGAATCGCGCGTCGTTTATGGTTGTCAATGAGAGTGCGGGGGTGCCCGCATAGAGTACGACTTCGCTGTCGCTTTTGATATTTTCGCCGGGGATGTACATGTCCCAGGTCATGCCGCCTTTGGGGTTGATCCCATCGACCATGACGTCTTTTGAAGGTACGCCCATGCCTTCGGCAATGGCGGTTGCATAGCGTACAAAGGATTTGCTAAATGTGGCAAAGAATCGCGTGGAGAAATAATTGACCGCTGTGTTGACGCCAAACCCGGCGGTCTGGGTTGATACGCCTATTTCGTCTGTCTGGCTGGAGAGGTCCAATCCGATGAACAGGTCGATGTCAATGGGTTCGGTCATGAGTGCGGCAAAGTGTTCTTCTTTGCGCGAGTGCCGGTTCAGGAAGTCGCAGATGCCCCGGAATCCCAGGTGGTGTGCGGATGATGCGAGGAAGAGGACGGTGTATTTGGGGCGATGTGCTTGAAAGTATTCTGCCAGACGCATGAGTGCGACAATGCCACACGCCATTTCAGCACCGGGTGCCTGTGCGGGTACGACAGACATGGCGTCGTAGTAGGCGTTGATGACGACGATTTTTTTGCTCATTTCCGGGTCTGATCCTTCAACCCAGCCCAGTACGTTGGCGACGTCGTCTTTCTTCCAGGGCATCCGGGATTCGAGTTGTACTTCTATTTCGCCCTGGTCTGCCAACAACGTGCGTAATTTCTCGCCGTGTTCGCGGTCGATCCAGAATCGCTCTACGGTGTTGGGTACTTGCAAGAATTTTGTTTCGGCCTGTGTATAGGATGTGGTATCTGGGGCGATGAAGATGATTTGTTTTGCGCCCAGGACTGCGGCGTTGAGCCATTTGTTCCAGGTGTTGAAGTTCAGGAGGACGACGGTGTTTTCCACGTCTTTGCCGTCGTAGGCTTTAAATTCGCCGTCGCCGCCGTCGATCAGGCGCGTTCGTATGCCGCCCGGTGGCAGGGTGGTGGTTTTGACCAGGTTGGGCCATAGCCCGTAGAGCGGAAAGATTTCGCCAGAGGAGACGATGGTCAGTTGGCTGCCTTCATCTACGGGTGAGGTTACGCCATAGGTTTCTGTTTCTACATTTTTTAAGCCGAGTGCTCGGAAGCGTTGTTCGATGAATTGCGCGGCGGCATCGTGTCCCGGATAGCCCGGTACGCGGGATTTGTATTGGGTAAAGGTCGCCATTAATGCGCGTACTTCTGCTTCTGTGATTTTGCGCTTTACGCGATCTGCTACGACTTCGGCTCCCGGCACTGGGGCTGGTTCTACGGGTTCGGGGGTTTGCAATCCCAGCACATTGCGCAGCAATGGGTCAACCGTATCGGGTCCTGAGATGATTGCGCCAAACCCAAATACGACAATCCCGATTAATGCCAACCATCCGATGCGACGATACATGGAGGGTCCTTTCAAAAAGGCGGATAATCCAAAATTCAAACACTATTATGCATAAAAAGACAACTTCTGCCAAATAAAATTAAGGCTACTAACCTTTATAAAAAAGGCAGTCCAGGTCGCGATTTGATGATCCGTGCGAACAAGTCTGCCTTATTTACCAACGTCTGAGATTATTCCTCAGACCGGGTTGCTGGTTTGAGTGCGTCCCTATGGCACCATTGTGGATATAGCCGCAGTTTGTGGCTCTGCATCGATGTTGTCATCTGAAAAGCTTACAACGTTAAAGGTTTCTGGATCAAATTCTGATTCTCGGCGGACTAACTCGCTGAATGAGACAAATTGAACAAGCAGTCCCACATCAAATGCTGCACAAAGCTTGTGCAATATTTGTACTGATGGTGGGTCACTATCAGGGTCCTCCAATTCGGCTATTTGGCTCTCGGGAATGCCACTGTTCTTTGCAAGATCCGCTTGTGTCCACCCTCTCGCCCTCCGAAGTGCTCGGATTTGGAAAGGTACCTCAATTTCAAACTGTCCTTCGACGTAACCTTCCCGATATTCCTTATCTTGTAGTTCTTCCCAAAGTTCAGAGCTTGAATTCAAGTTCATGAGCTTCTCCTCTTTGTATTTCGGAGTGACGTGTTACCGCTGTCTTATATGCGTTTGGTGGTTTATATATGTTGTCTTTATGAGTAAAACCACACAAAAATGTTACTCGCCTTAACGATGGAAAGTAACAGAATATTCGATGTGGTACGCGGTGTTCACCGGGCCAACGCGCTTCGTGCAGTGCTTGAAATTTGTCAAAGTAAGGTCTTTGAGGTTGAGAAAGTTGTTTTACAATACGCAAAAATCGTTTAAGGCGCGATTTGTTGTTCGGAGATAATCTCTGATACCAGTCAGTGACAGGAAGCCGACCGTTTTTACTTTGATATTCTTGGTAATACCACACAGCTACCCCACTTCACAAGCCCACAAGTGTATAAAGTAAAATTAAACGATGACAAGGTGAAATAAATTAGCAAAGCGTATATCTGAAAGCAAGGGAATAAATCTCGACATGATATAGCCATATTTGCGAATAGAGAAATGAATACACCTCTGAATTATTGTTCCATACTTCTTTCTATGGCCCTTTGGTATCTATCTGAAAGAGATTCTTCTTCTCGCTTTGTTACGCGTTCATTGATTTCATTTTTATTTAAAATAAAAAGGGCCTCTTGAGAGCTTGTTTGCTGGCTTATCAAATCATGAACCTCAACTGCAAGCTGATATAGGCCCGGTTTTAATTTTTTTGTATCCAATTCAATATATATCGGCTCAGTGGCGCTGTTTCCATTATAGTCAGAACTAATCGAGATCTCTGGCTTTTTGTCGGTAACTAATTTACCCAGGAAAGATGATATGCTGCCCAATAGACTGGCATTTTTTCGTACATCTTCCCAGATCGTGTATTTAATGCGGAATTTCGTTTGTCCAAATGTATCTTTTTGCAAATTGTAAATTTCATAATAAATATTGACTGCCTGATTTCTCAGATAATTTCGCGTGGGCATAGGAATGACCCAAACATCGCCCTTTTGAAACTTGTATGATTGGGGTTCAGTGAAGATGTGATAGGCCATTTCAATATCGCTTATGCTCAGTGAATCGACAGCATAATTCGGAATGTGAATTTGCTGTTGATAGAACCCCCATTTTCCAGAATTTTGATCTGTGAGATGAACGATGAGCCGATAATCTCCCGGTAAAGCTTTAAGAGACATCGCATCAATAGCGATACCACTTTGCATACTTGACAAAGATACAGTGTGTTGAGCGCTGTTGATGACCGTGCCTTCGTCATTCACGAGAGATGCTGTCCAGTTAATAAGTGCAGCGGTTGTTGAGGTATCATTTTGGGCAAAAATATCCTTTGGCAATAATCCGAGATAAATATTCTGATCTGTTTCGAGGTCCTTTCCCCGGAATGTTGCCAGATCATAGTAAAAGTTCAAAATTTCAGTGCCGGGTATTCCATTATAAAAATCAGGTGTCTCTTTGGCATGGTGCCCAATAATAACTTGAGGATGGAAATTTTGCGACGCTACTGCTAAAAGAGGACTCTTAGGAGGGATTGGATAATCCCAACTGCCATTCATGAAGTGATCTGTAAATACAATTTCTATGCCTTTGCCAATACCGAGATAAATCCACGATTCCCAGGGAAATCTGGGCGAACCATCGGGATGGCGATCTATGGGATAAATGGGATCTGTCAGGGCACCTTTGCTCTGCTTGCGCTTCAAGGTGTTCCATTCGGGAACTTGCTCTACGCGATTAGCCCTTTGCAAATTCAAAGCAAGTTCGTAAGCCAATCTTTCTTTTAAAAATTCAACAGATAGGGGAGGAACTCTGCCTCCATAACTCCCGCCAAATTTGTAATCCGGTTCACCAAACTTGATATACACCTCGCCGCGCCGATCCCAGGGGTGTTTCCCATTAAAAAACTGGCGTGCATACCATACTCTTCTATAGTGTTCTACTTTTCTGATATTAGCCCCTGCACTCAATAAGGGATCTCGCTTTTTCCAAAATTCGTTTATGAACTGGCCTCGTTCTTCTTCTTTTAAGCTGCTAAAGGTATTCTGTTCTTCAGGCGACATCATCAATGTGATGTCCTCGTAATATCTGCGCTCATCTTCTGGTATCATACGCAGGAACTTTTGAAATAAATAATCAGCCACCTTTACATCACCCAGGGCTGCATAGGCTTGTGCCTGAAGAGGTAACCAATTGTCCTTGTCCGCGTGACTTGCAGGTAATTGTTCAATAATCTCCAAAATTGGCTTATACCGATAGTCCTTTGCGTAATTCAGCGCCATTTCATACTGCGCTGCATCAAGTGTCTGCTGATCCTCAAGTGCCCACAGGAGTTGCGGAAATAAGAAGATCCAGAGCACCAACCAACGGTTCTTGCCAGTCATGTCATCCTCCTATTGGCACACGTTTGAATAATCCAGGTTATTACCTTTATACAGTTTTATGCAGCAATAGTTTCGATCAATACCATTTGTGAACGGTGTGTCCCTGGGGCATGAACCAGATTGCATCTACGACGAGGCCGAGTGCGGTTGACAGGACGTATGCCACGAGCATGCCGATGAAAAATGGTTTTGAGCGGCGGTAAAAGGGCGCTCCGCCAATGCGCAATAATGTGAATTTGATGAGCCAGGCGACAAAGATGGTGAAGCTGGTGAGGCGGGCGAGTCCGGTGCCCGATAGGGCGAGGCCAATGGGGTGCAGGGGCCACCAGGTGAATTGGTATCGCAGGAATAACAGGGCGTACATGGCGAATGCGCCGATGAGAAAGAACCCGTAGTCGATCTCTTCCATCGGTTGCGGCGAGATGATCGCGTTGACGGAATTTTGATATCCGCCTATGCCCGCGCGAATGATGAGCCAGTTTGGCGAGAAATTGTACCCGCCAATGCGATAGCCCAGCCAGATTGTAAAGAGAGTGGATGAGACGATGCCGACCACAAAAGCCACGCAGAGGCCGCCGAAGAGGGGGCGTTTGTTGCCGGTGATGAAGTCGGACAGGCGGTTGAGGTGCGTGCCCACGGAAAAGGTAAATCCGCGGAAGTGATCGATGGCGACAGATGCCGGATAGATCAGGGCATGAGATGCTGCTGGGATGGCGCGGGCACCGCCCATAAGCGCGGTTGTCAGTGTCCAGGCCCTGGATGGTGCCATGACGTAAATAAGTCCGGAATCGGCCAGGATTTTCGATAAGGCACCGTAGGTCAAGAACATGAATGGCAACAGGATGGCGAGGACTTTCCACGCCATGCCCGCTGCGGACAGCCAGACCAGTGCGTAGGCGACTGAAGCGGCGAGGCCGCAGAAGGCTGCGCGATAGGATATGAGTTCTCGGCTGTCGTCTATGTGCTCGCTTTTTGGATGGAGGGCTTTTTGAAATGCCTCTTTTAGATGCGCCCGCGCTATCCACACCCACCACAGAGATAGGGCGACAAATGCGCCCGTTGTTTGCCAGAGGTAGCGTTTGGAGGCGTAGTAGCGGTTAAAGGCCGCTATGCCCAGTTGGTCGAGGATGCCGGATTCTACGATGAATATGAGATCAAAGAGCCACATGCTGAACAATAATTCCAGGCTCGCAAAATACGAAAAGCATATTCCCACGGTGCTTATGAATACCCATTGCGGCGGAAAGTTCCGGCCAATGGGCACCCAGGTGCCAGCGGCGGTTGGAAATTTTGGCAGCGCGGGATGAAACCACGCGATGATGTTCCAGACGAATATCACGCCTACCACGCCAAATCCGGTCCAGAACATCCGTCCCTGCATAAACTCGGGCAAATAGGTCCGTCCCGTGCCGGGCTGTGTGGTCAGTTCGACGATGGGTTCCATGGCGGGATAGACCAGTTTTTCGTATTCCGCCCATTGTTTGCGCATGATGACCGAGGCACAAAAACAGGCGAGTGCCACTGCACATATAAAGGTGAACCACCAGAAGAGGGGACCGAGCCAGACAGACCAGGGTACGGGCGCACCGGCGGGCAAGCCGTCGTAGAACCAGTTCATTGCGCCATCGCGATTGGACGGTATGATCCATTCGGGGAGGTGCGGGTGTAAAAACTCTGCCCACCGGTTTTCGGGCGAGGAAAAATAGTAGGGGGTTACGATGACGCCGACCAGATATCCGCTTACGCCGTAGGTGGGACCGAGCGAACAGATGAAGCCCATTGAAAAGATCGCGAGCCATTCGCTCGGGGAAAAGGCAAAGCGTTTGCCAAAGTACCGCGCGAGCACACTGCAGACGATCAAACACAGCAGTGTGAGCATCAGATTGCCCATGGGCATGTGACTGTATGCCATGAAAGAGCTGTGCATGATGTATCGCGCGACTGTGGCCAGTGCGTTGATTGTAACAACCAGCACAAATCCGAAGATCAGCGATCGGACAGTGACCCCTTTGTTCGCAGGATCTGGCGAATCTGCAATTGGATATGTTTGTTGTGCGGACATGAAAAGGGAGGGGCTGGGGGCTGGCGTTGCTTACCGATTTCCTATTCGGAATATGCTTTCCCGAATAGCGATCTGGGCACTGTTGAGGTCTTTGACTGTCATGAGCAAGCGGTACCGCCCGGGTTCAACGCGGCCGATGTCCAGTTCGACGTAGTCGGCGATCCAGAGTTCGCGGCCCGTTTGTGCGTATTGTACGGTGATCAGTTCCCCATCTCTTCGCCGTATTCTGGGTTGCGAGGCGAGTTCGTGGCCTTTTTCCGGGGCAACTGCAAAGGCGACTTCGTAGCGCGTTTGCCCAAAGGTGTCTCGCGTCAGGTTGTAAATTTCAAAATAGACGAATATTGGGGTGCCGGAGAAAAAGGTGCGGGACGGCGATGTGGTGATGCGCCATTTGTCGCGCGCAGGCAGGGTGTCGCTCTGGTCCTGGGATACGGAAGTCGGTTCTTCAATATGCTGTGCGATTTGTAGATCGCTGAGCATCAAGCTGTCACCGGAAAAGTCGTGCAGGCGAACTTTTTCTCGATAATTGCCCAGGCGGTTGGTGTGAATTCGCCACATTTGCACGGCGAGGTCGTATTCGCCGGGGGATAGGGGTATGTCGATGCGGTCTCTGGCGATCAGGCTTTTTCCGCGGAGTCCTGGGGGAAGGGGTATGGCGACGTCTTCCCGAAGGCGTTTTGCTTCGCGATTCTGATCATCGACGAGGGCGATGCGGCGTTCGACTACGACTGTGGTGTCCGGGTCGTTGGACATTGCGACTTCATCTATTGGGAGGCCGATGTTGATCTGGAGGTCTGTTTTGCCATTTTCCCCGCGGAACGACAGGGCTTCGTAATAAAAGTTGAGGGGATCGAGGTCGGATGTGTCGTAGCGTTCGGGTTTTTTTGCCGCTGCTTCTGCGACTTGCGATGCGGGCGAGAAGTCGTTCATGAGTCTGAGGAATCTGAGTGGGGACCCGCGGGAAGCGACGTCATAAGCGTCTTCTCTGTCGATGGAGGGCACGGGTGCATAGTTGTAGATATTGGTGTGCATTTCGTCGGTGAATACGACTTCTATGCCGTGGTTGATGTCGGGATAGATCCACACTTCCCAGGGTACGCTGGAGAAATCGTTTCCGGCTGTGACGGGTTTCCACCCGCGCAAGCCGAGGGTGCCGTCGTCTTCTTCGAGGGGGAGGTTGCTTTCGACATTTCGAAGCGCGATGCGGACGGGAAATACGGGTCCGGTGTAGGTCGCGGTTGTGCCGGGGCGACCGTAGAGTTGAAATGCCAGTTTTTCCTGGATGCGCTGCACGGGGATCGGTATGCTGGCATTTGGTGCTCGCCAGGTTGAGCGGTAGTCCGGTTCGCCGTATCGGATATAGATTTCGCCTCGCTGGTCAAAGGGATATTTGTAACGCCCGAAGAAGGTTCGCGCATGCCAGACGCGGCGGTAGTGTTCTGCGCGTCTCTGGCTTCCTCCGGTTGTGCCAAAGGGGTCTTTGCGAATCCAGAAGGCGTTCAGAAAGGCGTCCAGGTCTTCGTTTGAGATCGCGCGATACGATGCGATTTCCTCCGGGGTGGCGATCAGGGAGATGTCTTCATAGATTGCTTTTTCCTGTGGCGATAGGGTTTCCAGATATTTTTGAAATACGGATAGGGCGTCTTCATAACGCCGCGAGGCCAGTAGCACTTGCGCCAATAGCGGAAGTCTTCGCGCATCGGTCATGTGCGCGGCAATCTGGGTTACGACGTTGTAGCGTTTTTCGGCCAGGAATTCAAGGGCAAATTCAAGTGCGGGTGTTTCGTCCTGCGCGCCGTGGGACAGGTAGGTGTTGTAGTGGGATAGTGCCTGGTGGATATCGCCTTTTTTGCGATAAAGACGCGCCAGCAACAGGTGGGTGGGGCCATAGCGGGGGTTGATTTGAAGGGCTTTGTTGGCCGCTTCTATTGCGTCTTTTTCTTTCCCTCGCGCCAGATAGGTTCTGCCGAGGACTTCGCGGCTTTCAGCGCGGTTGGAGTCGGCCTGTATCGCCTTTTCGAGGTGGGAGGTCGCGCGCTTGAGTTTGTTGCGATATTCCAGGAGTACGCGCCCCATTCCCAGATGGGCGTCTCCCTGATGCGGGTCGTTTTTCAGGGCGCGAACAAATGCGGCTTCGGCGCTGTCGGGCAGTTGGAGTCGGAGATAGAGATGGCCGATACGGGCCAGTAGCAAGGTGGAGTCCGCAGAACTCGGCACGGCTTCGTTTAATGTGTTGAGTGCTTCTTTGATCAGGGTTTTTCGTCCGAGCGCCTGGGCTTTGAGATATACGGCGTCCAGGTCCGTGTCTTCGGCGGAGACAGGTCCGATAAAGCAGAAAAATAGAAGGAAGTGTATCCAATAGCGAATATTCATAAGTATCTCACTGTGCTACGACAAAAAGGGCATTTTTAGAGGCGGTTTGTTCGCTGTTCAAATCGGTTATTACGACTTCCAGCGCGTAGCGTCCCGGTTCGCGGTCGCCCAATTCCAGTTCTGTATAGACGGTTTCCAGGTCCATTGCTCCGACCTGTTCATATCCCAGTAATACTTTTTCTCGTTTGCCGCCGAGCGTTCTCACCAGGCGAGATACAGCACCACCCACGCCTTTGCCTTTTGGTGCGATTGTGTATTCTACCTGGTATCTGGTCTGACCGAATTCATTGCGTTTCAGGTTGTAGATTTCGTAATAGACAAAGATGCTCTGTCCTTTCGGGTAGGTTCGCGTGGGCATGGGGACGACGTGCAACTCGCCTTTGCGGAATTTGTCCTGAGGACCGCCTTCTGCGACGCGCCAGGCGAGTTCCAAATCGCTCACTTTCATGGAGCGGGTCTGATATTTTTCCAATTCGATAATCTGGCGATACCGCCCCTGCCGCCCGGATAGGCGATCCAGGAGATGTACTTCCAGCTTGTAATATCCCGGCGGGGCGTCCAGGCGTACGACGTCGGGGATAAACGCGCCCTGTATGCCGGTTTGATCGCCTTCATTGCGATATCGCACATCGCCTGTGCGTCGATACACATCGCCGGTCTGTTCGTTTAAGAGGGATACAGTTCGCTCTACGACCATCTCGGTGGTATTGTGTTCGGCGAAGTACCGCCCCAGTGTCTGCGGGATTCCGGTATAGACTTCCAGCGCGCTTACGTCATTTTGGAGGCTCTGAAAATCCGCGAGGTCGTAATAGAATTCCAGGGGGCGGGTGTTTTCCGGGGTTGCGTAATAATCCGGTGTTACCCGAGCGGCAAATTCGGTGACTCTGCGGGGATTGTACCGGTTTAGCAGGGCCAGTGTGCGGATGGGGATGTTGGGATCCAGAGGCGCGGGCGCATAGTCGAAACTGCCGGTCATGGCTTCGTCGGTGAAGGTTATTTCGATGCCGCCGTTCACATCGGTGTAGATCCAGGTCTCCCACCGCACCATAGAGGCGTCTTCCGGAACAGAGACCGCGTTGAAATCCGGCTGGAGATCGAAAAATTCACTTCCCATGTTCCCGGCGTTGACGACTGTATTCGCCAGCCGTTCGTAAGTGCTGATGTCCTCTCCGGTCTGGTCATCGCCTGTTGCCTGTGCCGAACGCACGGTGCGCTGTTCTTCGTCTCCCGACTCGAGTCCCTGTCGCTCCCGTTCCTGTGACTGTTCGATGGCCTGCTGTATGGATGCGTCCTCGCGTTGTATCCTGATTGGGGTTGCGCCACTTAGTCGGGTTTGAAGTCCTCGCACGGGATATACCGGACCAAAGTAGGTCTGTTGTGCGGCTTCGCCACCAAAGAGCGTTTGTGCTACGCGCTCTTTTACCCGCTGTACTGATAGGCTTTGTTGCAGGTTTAACATGTTGGACCGCGACCGATAATCAGGCTCTCCGAAGCGGATATAGACTTCGCCGCGTCGGTCAAAGGGCTTTTTTCCCTCTGAGAAATTGGTCAGGGCATACCACACCCGCCTGTAGTGCTCCAGTTTGCGTTCGTTGGTCGCGGTGATCAAATTTGGATCTTTCAGTGCCCAGAATTGTCGCAAATATGACGAACGCGCCGCTTCTGTGTCGAGGCTGTTGTATTCTTCCAGTTCTTCGACGGATGCGAGGAATTGGATGTCTTCGTATAGTGCGCGGTGTTGCGGATTGAGGTGCGCCACATAGCGGGAGAAATAGGTTTGTGCCCAGTTCGGGCGCTTCAGTTCGAGACACGCCTGCGCCAGGATGGGCAGGGATGTTATTTCTTCGGGGTACTCGCGGATGTGGTCTTCCAGCAATTGGACGATGCGGTCGAAGTTTTTGCTTCGCAAATAGGCTCTTGAGAGCAACGCTCTGCCTTCCGGGTCTTCGGGCGCGAGTGTTATGTAGCGGGCATAGGCCATGGCCGCCTGTTCATAGTCTTCTTCCTGTTCTTCCCACCATTTGCCCAGCAGTTTGTAGGTCGGCGCATAGGTCGGGTCCAGTGTGATGACGTGGTCGAGGTCGCGTTTGGTGTCGTATTCTTTGAGTTTATATCGCGTCTGCGCCATGTTGAAACGGGCATCGCGGTGGATATTGTATAGCTGCGATAGCCGTTCATCTGGAGGCCACTGGAGGGCTTTTCTGAAATAGCGGATGGCGTTGTAGAGGCCTTTGGGCCGGTTTTGGAAGACGAGGCCCAGTCCGTTGTACGCCTCGGATAGGCGGTGGTTGAGGTCGATGGCGCGCTCAAAGGCGTCCCGGGCGCGGTCGTAATTCTCTATTTCTAAATAGGCATAGCCCAGGAGGCAATGCCCCAGTTCCAGATCGGGCGCGACATGGGTGAGTGCGGTGAGTATTGGTACGGCGAGGGTGTCGTTTTGCGATAGGAGGGTTTTGCCTATTGTTAGAAGGGAATCTATTTGTGTTTGTCCAATGAGGCGGTCCTGTACGCGATAGTTTTCGGTGTGTCGGACCAGTTCTACGAGGCGACCGGGGTAGAAATAGCTTATGACAATGGCTTCACCTGTCGCGGCGTTGGGTCTGTAAAAATAGCTGATAGACCGGGTTTTGTCTCGATCTACAGGTGCGCGGAACAGGCGGGCGATGGTCCCGGGATCTGCCCGGGATTGATCAACAGCCCATTTTTGAAGGGCGGACAGTTGGTCGGGCGTTTCCCCGCGGTGATCGCGGCGGTATGCGGTTAATAGTCTGGAGATTGCGGTGAGGTGGTCGCGGCAAACCCAGCGCGATCCGTTTTTTTGAATTTCTTGCGCGGCACTTTGAAATGCCTGCACGTAGTCCTGCATGGGGGATTCGGATAGGCCGTTTTTCGCGGATTGCCTGGCGAGTGTTTCAAAATGGCGCGCGGCTTGTTTGTAATAAGCGGCGGCTTGTTTGAATTCCCAGCGCGAGAGGCTCAGTTGCGCCAGACGCGCGGCGTTAAAGCCCGATGTCAGGTTGGACAGGGCGTTTTCACCGATGGCTGACGCGACCGGTTTTAAGCCTTTTATCGCTTTTTCAGTGGTCCAGATAATGGACTCCATGTCCGGATCATCTATCATGAGGATATCGCGTCCCGGCGACGTCAGTTCCCAGTATCGGGATGGTGCAAGGGAGATGGTGTGTCCCCGATGCAAGATGTCGCCAGGTGCGGGCAATACCAGGGGGATGGATTGGTAGATGATGGTTCCGTTTTCTGTTATTCCCAGTTGACCTGGTCGCCCGGGGAATATACCGAGACACTGTTCCCGTTCCGCACCGTCGGTCCACAGCTCTGTCAGTGCGATGCCGCTCATCTCTCGAGAGTAGGTCCACACCTGACCGGTCGCTCCAGTGTGGAGGATGAGATCCTTCTGAGCGTTTGCGGTGCTCCAGAGTACGATAGCTATGAGCCATGCGTATCTGACTATTGGTGAAGTGGACACGGTATGTCTCCTGAACGAATCAACGAATCAACGAACCCCGCCCATCCTCCCAAAAACAGTGTGTATTGCCATTCGTCTATTCGTCTATTCGCGCTTTTTCAATGCAGTTTGCGAAAAGCAGTCCAGCATACGCGCAGTAGCAAAAAGCCGTGCCGAAAGCGGTGGATTTGCGTGCTTCCGTACACCCGGTCCCGATATCGCACGGGTACTTCTACGATTTTGCGGACCAGTTTGGACGCGCCGAGGAGGAGGTCGAAATCGCCAAAGGGGTCAAAATCGCATACGTCTCGACGCGCTCGGGCCATCTTTTTGTAGTCCGAGGCGAACAGGACTTTGGTGCCGCACAGAGTATCCAGGATGCGTTGTCCCAACAGGCAGCTCAATACCCAGCCGAAGAATCGGTTGCCCAGAAGGTTCAGGAATCGCATGGCCTGTTGTTCCATGGGATACACGAGGCGGGATCCCACGGCGAGTTCGGCGCGGCCAGATATCAGGGCGTCGAAGAATTTGGGCAAGTCCTCTGGCGCGACGGTTAGATCGCCGTCCAGGATCATCAATATATCGCCTCTGGCTACGTCAAATCCCTGTCGTACGGCGTCTCCTTTTCCGACACCGGTTTGCTGGATCAGGCGGATGTCTGTTCCACGATACAAGTTCATGCATCGCTCGACTTCTTCGACAGTGCCGTCTGTGGAATTGCCCACGACAAAGATTAGTTCTGTGTGCGCGCCCATCACAGGTGTGCGCGCTATTGCGGTTTCTACTGTGCCGCGCTCGTTTTTGCAGGGTATTATTACCGAGCAGGATACTGAGGAGGCTTCCCGCGCGGGAAAGACGGGGCGCGCGACGAGTGTTTGTATGAGACACAGGCGTCTCAGTCCCGGTACTCTTGCCAAAACGCGATTGGCAAGCCATGCGAGCAGCGGCACGCGACGGGGTAAGAGCAGACGGCTTTCCCGTCGAATTTCTTCAAACCCCGATAGATAAAGTAAATTCTGAATGTCCCGGTGTGTCAACCAGTTTTGCACGGGTTCGGGCATTTTTAAGCGGAATATTTCCGCGGTTTTTAGCAGGGGTTTCCACAGGGGATTGTAGTGCGTGATCAGGACGCGGGAGCCGGGTAGTACGACTTTCCACAGTTCGCTGAAGACGCGCTGGATGTCCGGCAAGAAACCCAGCAGGTCCGATAAGATGATCCACTCGAATCGCTCTCCTTCGGGCAAATTTTCGGCGTGCCCTACGCGAAATTCGAGGTCGGGGTATTTTTTGCGCGCGCGTTTTATCATGGTTTCGCTGAAGTCAATGCCAAGTCCCCGCCCGGGTTTTAAGCCCGCGAGGAGGTCGCCGGTGCCGCATCCTATGATCAGGACGGACGCCCCTTCGGGTATCGCACAACGGCAAAATCGCTGGACTTCTTCGTGGTAGGTGCGGTTGCGCCTGCGCCAACGGTCCCGGTTTTCGGCGGCTTCGTCGAAAGCTTTCCGAATGGCACGGCTATCGGGAAGGGGGTTTTTCATTGAGTTTTTCCAATTCTCGGCGTGCTAGCTGCGCGACTTGCGGGTCCCCTCGCCAGAGCTCTATAAAGCGCGTGTACGCCTGTATGGCTGCGGTTTTTTCGCCGTTGTCCCGGTGGGCTTTTCCCAGGTTAAAATACGCTTCAGCCCAATTTGGGCGCAGTGCTATGGCGCGGGCATAAGCGGTAGTGGCCTGGCCGGGACGGTCCAGTTTTTCGCGGATTACGCCCAGGTTGTAGAAGATTTCTGCGTTGGTTGGGTCGAGTATAGCTGCTCGTTCAAAGGCCGAATGCGCGTCGATTATTTGTCCGGCCTGCATTGCTGCGAGTCCTTTGTTCATGTAGGCTTCGATGTAATCCGGTTCTATTTCTACGGCTTTTTGATACGCGTCTGTGGCGTGCTTAAAACGGTTTGTTGCGGCGTAGAGATTTCCCAGGTTGTTATAGGTGAGGGCACTTTCCCGGATGGATAGTGCTTTTCGATACACTGTTTCGGCATCGGATATTCGACCGCGTTCGGACAGGACGTCGCCCAGGGCGTGTTGCATTTTCGCGCTTTCGGGATACGCTGTTACTGCACTTTGATAAAGTGTTAAGTCGTCTCGCCAGTCCGCGTTTCGGATAATGGTTCGGGTGCTATAGGCTATGATGATGAGGGCGGCGAGGGCAATGGTGACTGTTTTGCGGTGTTTTTCAAGGTGTTCGAATCCCAGGCCACACAGTGCGAATAATCCGAGGACGGGGATGTATAGAAATCTCTCCTGGAAGATGGCGTTGATCAATACGAGCGTTTGAGATACGGCTGAATAGGGTATAAAGAATAATGATAGAGCAAAAAATACGCAGGGCCAGCGCTTGTAAAAAGCACCTGCCCACAATAATAGTCCTGCGATGCCGAGGATTGTGCCCGCTATTGCTTCGGGTGTGAGTATAGAGGTGATGACGGGTATGGCGTTGTAAGAGTAATCTACGGATAATTTGATGGGAAACAAAATGAGAATACAATATTTCCAAAAGAGTCCGGCGGCTGTCAGGAGTCTGTGGTCGAGGGGCTGATCTATGAGTGGGTTGTTGAGAGCGAGTATATTTTCGGCTGAGAATCCCAGGTTCGCAGCGACTTTTCGAATGATTAGATAGAGGACAAAAACCCCGATGAAGCCAGCCCAGCGCGCGCTGCGTTGTAACAGGAGATTGCGTATTCCATTGCGGGACAGGGTCAGATCGACGGCGATGATCAGCCCCAGCACGGTTATCGCGCTTTCTTTGGAGAGCAAGGCGAGAAAGAATCCCGCGAGGGCCAATCCGTAGTACTTTTCCGTGCCCCGGTTGTGCCAGAGGATGTACAGGAGCAGGGATGATAGAGAAAACAGGCCTGTCAGTAGATCTGCGCGCCCAAATGTTATGCCGGCGACGACTTCGGCATGGATGGGGTGTACGGCAAATAGCAATGCGGCGAGGGTCGCGCCCCGCTTCAAGCCCAGGTTCAAGCAGAGGAGATAGGCGAGGAGGCTGTTGACCACGTGCAGGATTGTATTGGTCAGGTGAAATTGGAACGGCCAAATCCCGCCCAGGCCATCCAGCATAAAAGACAGGACTGTGAGGGGGCGGTATTGCCCATTGACGTTGGCTTCGCCTTCATATCCGGCCCAGTAGTGCGTGGTTAAAATGCCCCACACATCGGCTTCGCGCAGCAAGCGGTTGCGCTCAATCAGAAAGTGGTCGTCATAGACCAGTCCGTTGCCCAGGCTGTTTGCGAATACCAGAAAGGCCGCCAATCCCACCGCGACAAGAGACCAGGTTTTCCCGCGTTGATTTACAGGCATTTTTTGCACAGAATACAAAGGGCGATTGCCAGGGTGCAACCCCGGCAGTCGCCCAAAAAGTGTACAAACTATGGTCATCGCAGAAACTGCGATAGCCGCTCGTTAGAACGTGCCGCCTATTGATATGCGCAGCGGCGAGTCAAACAAGGCCACGCCGTCGATATCCTTCAGCAGTGAGTAGGATACATCTATGGCGAAGGTGCGCCCACCCACTGTCTGCTTGACGCCAGCGCCAAAGGCAAAGGATTCGAGGTCGTAATTCCACTTATAGCCCGCGCGCACAGCTACCATGTTCTGGACCCAGAGTTCGGCTCCAAAGTGATAGCGTTGCTCGAAATCTACGGGGAATACGCTCTCGGCTGCCAGCGTCAAATAGGTCGGATCGCCTTTTTCGCCATAGACTTCGGCGGCCAGGCCCATGTTGTAGGTCAGGGGCATCAGGTAGGAGAATGCCTCTTCCCTGGCTTTCTGATCTGGGCCGAAGTTCTTGAACGACATAGCCACGCGCAGGCTTCTGAACCCGGTGTAGAAATGACTGCCCAGATCTATGGTAAATGTGCTGGTTTTTTGCGTGTAAAGCTTTTCCTGCACATAGTTGGCTTTGGCGCTGAACGAGAATTTGTCTGTGAATTTTATGGCGTAGAGCAAGCCCACCGCCATGTAGTTCACATCGACAAATTGACCCGTTCCACTCGGCTGGAAGATGGTGGTTTCTTCAATGGGTTCAACCTGCTGTGTAATCAGGCTGATACCCAGAACTTCGCCCCGAGACGAGTGGGTATTGAAGACGGCTGCCGCCGAATACAGTTCTGTGCCTGCCAGCCATTTGGTGTAGTTGGCCTGATAAGAGAATCTTTCTACATGGGTTAGCCCGGCGCCGTTCCAGAAGATGGCGTTGATATCATCGGCAATTGCCGTGTATGAATCACCCATCCCCACGGCACGCGCACCCTGTCCAATTTTCAAAAACTGCATGCCTGCGATGTTGACTTTCTTGACCCCTTCGATCGCGGTTACGCCTTCATATTCAAGCCCCAGAGCGGGACTGGCGATCAGCAGCAGGCTCAGGAACGCTGTAAGTATGAGATTTTTCTGTTTCACAATGAATACCTCCTTCGGCTACTTGATCACCACAAAGGTGCCGCGCTGAATCTTGTTTTCGCTGCCCGGGGTTTCGGATACGACGACGAAGTAGTACAGTCCGGTCTGGATTTCGCCAGCCAGATTGTACGTCACCTGCCGAAACGAGGCTTCGCCCCGGTCTGGATTATCGTGCGAGAGGGTATAGACCCTGTCGCCAGAAGCCGAAAAGATGTGGATTTTGCACTTTTGAGGAATCCCCACAAAGCGCAGATTTCGGCTTCTCGGATAGTTATGCTTGTCATCCACAAAATAGGGATTTGGCACCACTGTCACCTTTCGGTCGAGCTGATCGGTTTCGGTAGTGGTCGGCTGGAAGGGCCGTCTGTCATCGGCGTCGTAGGTGCGCGCAGTGGCAGGTCCCCAACCGCTTTCGTACCCACCTGTGGCATTGGCGCGCGCCCTGCCCGTGGGCAGATCTCCTATTGCCATTCCACCGCCCATCCAGGCGCTATATCCACTGTTGTAGGGGCGCACCGAGTAGTGATATGCAAACCCGGCGGCGGTATCCAGATCTTCATACGTGTATTTCCCACCGGCGAGCGACCACTGGCCGTTGAGGCTGGAACCGCTTTGCCCCTTCAACACGGTGTCGTGCAATTTCCAGGGTCCCCATCCGAACCAGGTGGAGCGATAGACGCGGTAGCCCGCGATGTCCTGTTGCCCGGTGTAGGGATTGACCGCACGGTCGGCGTCGTCGGCCCACGAAATCTGTTGGCGGGCAAATCCGCTGGAAGTCAGGTCATCGGCGGAAATAAACGCGTTCGTCGGTGCCGGTGGATGGTGGAAATTGGAGTCGTAAATAAAGTGCGCGAGTTGCAGATTCTCAAATGCCGCTTGTTCGCCCAGGGTTTTGAATTCCTGGATCTTTGTTTCTACCGGCGCATCCGAACGGTCCCAGGTCAGTATATCCTGGTTCTTCATCTGAGCCGGGTGACCGGCGACATAAGCCATCACGATCTTGGCACTTTCGCCTGCCTGAAGTGTGTACGGACCATAGACTTGCGAGAAAATGTAAAATTTTCGGTCATCTACATTGTTCTCATTCGGGTTGTCTTTGACTCCCCCTTTTAACATGGCACCATACATCTGGGACTCGGTGTCTTTTTCAGTATAGGGATCGTCAAAGTCGTCTTTGGACCGCGCCTGCCACCACTGCGCCGAGAAGGGCTGGTCGCCCTGTGGCTGGACGTATTTGCCCATGTCCCGGCTGTTAAAGGCATGTAGTCCGGGGGCATCGGTAAACGCGATGGGCGCCATCACGATGTGTTGCGGTGCTCGAAGTTGGCCTTCGGATGCATCAATTGCATCCGAATCGGTATGGCCCAGTCGTTTGAAATACGGGTCGCCCGTGTCGTCGTATGGCGACAATGGGTTGTCGGAATCGCGGAAAATGCTGGCTTTATACCCGGGGGCAAACGCACCTGTGTAGTTGCTCGCATCGGAATAAAAATAAATATCATCCACACCGCGACCAGCCGACGTCACATAACCATCCCAGCCAAAGGCTTGCAGAACGCCCATTGCTGCGGACACCCAGGAGTTTACAAACGAAAAATAGATATCGTGCTGGGTAGGCGTGGCACCGGGATTATCTACCAGTCCATCCCCGTCGAAATCACCCGTGTTGGTGAATGTCAAATCCACCAGATAAAAATCGTCAAAGTCCGGGTGGCTCCAATTATAGACCCGCCGCGTTACCTGAATACCCTGTTTGATGTGTACCCAGCGGGTGATGATGGTTTCTTCGGGGAGCGACAGATCGACGATATAGCCACTCAGATTGTAGTTTGCAATGACCAGGGGGCCGGTTTTGGAGGGATCTAACTCGTTCCCGTAATAGCTTCCAAAATCTGCCTGTGTTACACCGGGCCAGTAATTGGACAGGGTCGGTTCTGATCCACCGCCGCTCCAGCCGCCCACGGTGCCCAGATCATTTGCCGGGTCTCCCAATAAGCGCAGTGGGTTGGGGATGCCCCAGTGTTCTTCTGGGTTCCCTTTGGGATCATAAGGCAATGGACGAATAAAATCCCTGATCCACGGCGAAGGCCGCGGCCCGGTCAAACTGATTTGTCCGTCGGATGTCAAAATCCACAAACCATCGCCCATCGAGGTTTTGTAGTCGTTATAGACCTGGGATTTTGGTCCGCTCGTGAATTGCGACAACACCTGTCCGAAGGAACCCGGTCCCACGCCATTGTGGGGATAGGCATTTCGGTCGCCGCCGCGGTTGATTTCGGGGCTGCCTCCCTGGATACCCATGTTGTTCCAGGAATTGGAGATCAATGCTCTGGTGTTTTCCCTGAAAGGGATTATGTTCGGGTCGAATTGCGCTGTGGCATCAGTAGCTATAATAGCTCCCATCGCAGCGCATATTGCGACCCATCCTGTAAAAATTTTAAATCGCGTCATATTATTCCTCGCCCTCCTTAATGACTGCCTGTGCCTGCCAAGGATTCACTGGCAGGCAGGGGTTTCGGAAAGGGTATGCGAGCGGGCACGAGACCCACTCGCACAACCCGCTACCAGTTAAATCGCACGCCTACCTGGGTCAATCTGGGTGTGTGCGCGTAAGTGCGATCGCGCACGTCGCCGTATTGCAGGTAGGTGCTGTCGGTCGGTCGGGGTCCGTCAACCCCGTAGTAGGTGTAGTCATTCCTGTTGGTCGGGCTTGTCCGGTCTTTCTGATTAAACAGATTGCGTATATCCAGGAAGACCGAGGTCTGAACCCGGGACGTCATAGCAAAGGTCCTTTCCAATGCCAGGTCTGTTCGAGAATCCATAGCCAGTTCGCGGTAGGGCCGCACGCCACCTTCTGGCGGGCTGTAGAGGAACAAGCCTCCCGTTTCAACCCGCGTGACCAGGTTGATGCGCATATTGCGCAATACTTTGCTGACGATGGCACCGCCCCGTTCGTAATCGGCCGGGAAGGATGCCAGCATTGAGGCGGTTCCAAATTGCCGTCGATCTCCCCCGCGCGGTTTCAGGAATAGCTGGGTATAACCGCCGGTGAGCAGGTAAACGCCCAGGTCTTTGGTCGGTCCCTCGAGGGGGCGCAGGCCATCCCATTCGCCCGTGCCCAGGGTCTTGCCATAAGCCTGATTCACAGTAGCGGACTCGTATCGGCTATTGGCCCGGACAGCTATCAGATCAATATCTTCCTGCGACATCATTACGGGCACTTCACTGCCCGAGGAGTGGGCATCCCATCGTACCCACAAATCGGGAACCGGCACGCCGAATTCGGGATGCGTATAGGCGATGTTGACGGCAGCTCTTCTGACACCTTCCTCATCCATGTAGATGTTGCGTATCACGTTGCCGCGCTTGCCCGTGGTAAATGACGCCCACTGGTAGTTGTAGGACAAATTGAACGAGAAGTTGTGGCTGAACCGCTTGCGCAATGCGAGTTCCACGCCCCGCGTATCCCCATAAGCACCGTTGTCCAGGGTGCGGGAATAGCGAATGCGACTGATGCGCGGTCCCTGCCAGGTTTCGTTGGGATAGTGGGTGAATTGCTCGACCTCAGAGCGATAATAAGCCGTTAGTGCGATGGTATAGTCCGAGACAAAGTTCCAGTCTGCACCCACTTCAAATGCGGTGGTTTTGGCGGGGCGCAACAGGTGCGTGCCATTTCGACCGCTATAAGTGGTTTCGAGATTGTTGTAGCGCTCTGTGTCGTCGATGCGGCCGTTGCCGTTGACATCTCTGTCTTCGGCTTTGCCCGCTACCCAGAAGTCTTCGCCAAAGTAGAACCACAGGTCAGCCCATTGCAGGTAAACACCCGACGAGAACCGGAACTGCGCCCGTTCGGTGATGGGATGCGAAATTCCGATGCGGGGGCTAAATACCACGTGCCAGGGGGCTTGTGTTGACCAGATCGATCCTTCGTTATAGGCGTAATCTCGTGCCAGAGTGGGTCTGCGGAACATTTCGGAACCGCGGGCACTGCCGTGCGTTATTCTGCGGGCATTGGGATTGAAAGCATCCATGCGCAATCCCAGGTTCACGATCATGCCCTCAAATTCCATCTTGTCCTGCACGTAAGCATTGATGGAATACGGCTTGACGCCGTCCTCTCCAAATCGACCTTCATCTGCCACAAACATCAGGTGTCGATCCGCAGGGGTGGCATTGGCGATGATCATCATCATGATGTCCCGACGCATAAATTCAATACCGCCCTTGAGCAGGTGGCCCTTTGTCACCTGAGAGGTCAGATCTACCTTCAGGCCCAGGCGGTTGCGGTCGGCCACTTTCCAGCGGGCGGCGGTTCGCCCGGTGTTAAACCAGTTGGCTTCGCCCCTGTTGTTGACCGATGTTGCGTGATATACGCCGCTGGTATCTGTTAATGAGCGGCTGCGCGAGATGCGCACTTCGTAAAATGTTTTGGGCGAGAGTGTATGGGTCACGACCAGATATTGCATTTCTTCGCTTTCCATGCGCTTTCCAGCCCCCGACCAATCTGGCGGCAAAAACAGATCCCGACCACCGTTGCCGAGACCCCGGTGTACGCCTGGAAGTGAATCTGCCGTGCGGATATAGGGATCGGCCACGCCGTCTGACCAGTATTCGTATCCCTGGTAAAGTCCGCCCAATTTGAGCTTCAAATTAGGGCTTGGTCTAAAGGTGAAGCTACCGGAAAGCGTCAGGTTATCTGGACCCGTGGGGATAAATCTGTTGGTATCGTTGTAAAATCCCGTCTGCTTGGATCCCGGATAGCGATTGGCCAGGCGGCCGTGTTTTGCCGTGGCGACAAAGGAGACATTGGTGCCAATGGGACCCGTGAGATTTGCCTCTGCATCCCAACCGCTGACCTCTGTGTAGTCTTCCCGGATATGCAGGGGTTCGCCAGCCAAGTCTGTCAGTATCTGGTTGTCCAAACCCAGATCGGGACGCCGTTCCGTCAGCCAGTTGGGATTGTCCCACTGCATTTTGTCCTGATGTTGGGGGGCGTCATAGACATTCATACCCCAGTGCTTTTTCCCGGCAGGCTCATAGCGAAATTCGCCCCAGCCATTGTACTGATTGCCGCCGTCTTTTGTCACGATTTGTACCACGCCAGCCTGTGCATTGCCAAATTCGGCGGGTGTTACACCGGTGAGCACTGACAATTCCTGGATTGCCCCGCGGTTCACGGTTCGGAACTGTCCGCCAGCCCCGCGGCCATCGTTGTAGTTTATCCGTATGCCATCGACCATATAGGCCACGTCGCTGCCCCATACAACATCGCTGTAACCGGATCCGGGGCCGCCGACTCGGCTGCCACGCAAGCGGTTGCTACCATCTACTGCCACGCCGGGCTGCAATTGCAAAAGCTCGGATGTGTTGCGCACGATGCTCAAAAGGCGTTCGGTTTCTTCGACGGTTACGGTGTATTTACTCGTGGTTTTGTCTGGTTCCACGAGTGGACGATCCGCAACGACGACCAGTTCGCCGAGTTCTACAGCGGCTTCTTTGAGCGAGAAATTCACGGTGACGGTCTGATCGACAATGATCAATACGTCCTGAACCTGGACGGTCTCATAACCGACGAGCGATCCGGTGAGGGTGACGCGTCCCGGGTCTGCCTGGATAATTGCGTAATACCCATCGGCATCGGTGACAGCGCCGCGCTGAGTGCCTTTGATCACTACGTTGGCCCCCGGCAGTGGTTGTCCGCTGTTATCTCGCACAACCCCGTTGATCTTACCCGTGCTACCCGCCCACAGGTCGCCGGTTCCGGCAAGCAGGAAACCAACAGTCAGAAAACTGAAAAACAACAGTCTGTGCTTCATAGCACGACCTCCTTAAAGGGTGAATGGGTTAACGCCAGAAATAAAACTTAACTCCGGCTCCTATATCGAAGAACATTAACGGGCGAGCGCGTTCCAGTTCGTAAAAGAGCATGGGTCTCAATTCGCCCACGACGAAGTTTAAGCGCCCGCGTACATCCAGACTGATATTATCGGTGACAAATGCTTCCATACCCGCACCCGTGGTGAGTGCTATGGTGGTGCGTTTGTCGATTTGCGGATCCATTACGGTGTTTAAGTCGATTGGATCGCTGGTTTGAGCCGGCCACACCAGGTTGCTGTTTTCGGCGTTATAACGGAAAAAACCACCGCCGAGGGCTATGTAATGGCGATAGTCTTTTGCCCGAAATCCGTGTTGCCGATTCTCTTCGCCCACAAAGACGAGCGCGTTTACGGCTACGCTGTTAAACGTCATTGTCGATGAAGCGTTAGGGCTGGTGTATTCCCGACCGTCAATCGGGTATATAAACGGTTTGGACGCGAGTTTCCCGTTGTCGAATTTGGAATAGTGGTATTCCACTTCAACGGTTACGAGGTCGCTGGCCACATAGTTCACGTTTATGCCGTATTTCCCCGCCTGGTCGTAGCGGTCCCGCAAGTTGGACAGGGGTACGTGGTAATTGGCAAATCCACCGAGACCCCATCCGTTCTGCTGGGCAAATAAATCACCCGATGCAAGTACCAGTAATACGCTTGCGAGAAAAGAAGTCAACGTGCGTGTCATAAACTCTCCTTTCTACATCTCGAGATGATGCTACTCTCAGTTAAAGGTTGACGAGATACAGAGTGTACTAACCTGAACTGTTCAGCGTATTGGCCTCACCTCCATTTTTTAGAGATTTTAATAATAAGTAAAAATAAAACTTAACAAGACTTAAAAAAACAACGAGTTATATGCCATGATAGCTCTATTGATATGGACATGTCAAGATTTTTTTTTGTTTTTTTTTAATTCCGGCAGCGCCCTATCGAGAAGTCAATTTGTCGAACAAATTTTTGACTTCTTTTTCTTTTTCCTGGGTGCGCGTTCCGATCCATCCTTCGCCGAAGTACAAGCATAGGCCGACGAGGATTTCGCCGCCGGTATAAATGGCGAAGTTGTCCGTTATTTGTACGAGGACGGCGTAGGTCAGTAGGCCGCCCGCGAGGGCTAATATCGCGCCCCGCGCTGTGGGTTTTCGGAAGAGCATGCCGAACATTAGAGGTATTGCTATGGGGGATAGGAGTGCCCCGAATATCTGGACGGTTGCGGTGAATACTTTTTCCGCGCCTTTGCTTTCGGCGATGATAACGCCTGTGATAATGATGGCTATTCCAAAGATCAATGTGACGATTTTACCGACCCGGAAGAGTGCTTGCTGTGTCCAGGCGCGCTTGATATTGCGCTGATAGATGTCTTTTGTGAATACGGCGGCGAGGGCGTTGAGGTCGCTGTCGATCATGGACATGGTGGCGGCGAACATGGAACAGATCAATAGGCCGATCAATCCGGGCATGAGTCCGGAGAGTACGCGCTGGGCCATCAATACGTAGGTTTGCTGGAGGTCAAAGCCGGGCAGGGGCGCGAGCGTTACGGGGTCGAAGTATTCGGTGAGTATTAATGGCGCGGCCCAGGCGGGCAGGAAGATGACGATGGGGTATAGCAGGTAGAGGAATCCGGAGAGTAGCGCAGCTTTTTGGGTGTCCCGCGGGTCGGATACGGATATGAATCGCTGCGCCAATCCCCAGGTGGCGCCGTTGTAACTGAAGATGACGACGATGAGATAGACCAGCCAGAAATCGATTCCAATGCCGGATTCGGCGTTGAAGAATGCGCCGCGTTCGGCGGGCAGTTGTTTCCACAAGGGGTTCCATCCGCCGATGTTGTCGAGTACGAGATAGAGTACGATTAAGCTGATGAAGAGCTGGACGACAAATTGGATCAGGTCGGTTAATACCGCGGCCCACAGTCCGCCTATGAGGACGTAGGCTACGGTGATTATGCCTGCGACCAGTACGACGGGCAATACTGCCCAGCCCGTGACGGTTTGTACGACGACGGAGATTGCGTAGAGTTTGATGCCGAGGTCTATGAATTTGACACCGATGCCAGAGAGTGCCACCAGAAAACGCACGGAGTTGCCGTATCGCGCTTCGAGATATTCTACGGGTGTGAGTACTTTGAGTCGGGACCAGCGCGGTGCCCAGACGAGGCAGCCGATCATCATGGCGATAAAACACGATAGGGAGAATAGGGTCCACATGCTGAATCCGGCGGTTGCTGCCCGTCCCGCAAAGCCCACGAAGACGACTGCGCTGTATCCAGAGACGTGGTGGGATATGGCGGCCATCCACCACGGGAGGTTGTGCCCGGCGGCGAAGTACGCATCTATATTCTGAGATTTTCGTTTGGCAATCCCGCCCACCCAGGCCATGAGCAGGGCGTAGAGAAAGATGACGATGAAGTCTGTGGGTGATAGCATAATTACCCCGGCAATCCCGCGATTAGTTCCTCCGATGTCAGAGAATAGTGTCCGAACATTTCCAGGAAGAGTACGGCGCCCCGGGTTTGACCGAGGGTTTGGTGTGTTTCAAAGGATTCCATTCCGGTGGTGCAGTCCCGAAGGAGGATGATTTCATACCCGCGGCGACCCATTGCGAGGGTTCCGTAGTCTCTCATCAAGATGCAGGCGTTGGTGTTGAAGCCGAGATAGAAGAGGAAGAGTATGTCCTGTTGTTTGCACCAGCGGTGGAGTTCTTCTCCTGTGGAGATGACGGCTTCCTGTCCCTCGACCTGTACGAGGGGATGCATTGCGAGTCTGGCGCGGATTTTGGTGAGTTCTTCTTCGCGTGGTTCTATGGGTCTCGCATATTGTTTATATATTCCCGTTTTGTTGCGAAATTCAGTGGGAGGCCAGTTGTTTTTGGCGTTGGTGGATGTTTCTCCTTTTTCGATCAGGTTCACCCAGGATGGATGCGCTTCGGCCAATCGCGGTGCCGGGGCGTGAACGATGGGCATTTCCGCTTTTCGACAGGCGTATAGGAGGGGGACGATGTTGTTGTGTACGATTTCCTCGGATCGGGCCGCGGTGTCTTTCAGGTAGTGATGCGACCAGATATCGACGAGTACGAGTGCTGTTTGCGCTATCGGGATTTTCCAGTTGAGGTGGGCATAGCTCGTGTTCTTTTCGATCCAGACGACGCCTTTGTCAACGTGCCAGCGGTAGTAGCGAGGGGCGATGGTTATTTTGTTTTGCATGTGTTCTCCTTCAAGCTATTCGTCTGGTTTCTCCACGGCTAATGGTGTGCGTGCCGTCTTCTCCTGCGATTTTTACTTCTGCATGTTCGGAACTGGAGGCGTATAGTGCCCCGTCGGCTATGGCGTCTATCCGCACGTCGCCTTCTATGTTCAATATTTGGGTCGCGCGGAATAGGCAGGCTGATTCGCCGCCGATGGGGATGCGGTAGAGGGCACGGTTTCCATGGGTTTCGAGGATGGTGCCGGGGAAGATGGGGAGTTGTTCGGTTCTGTTTGCGGTGAATGTGCATATTTGTTGTGCGGTACCAAAGTTTGCGGCGGCGAGATATTCTTCGGTTATGAGGCCGACGCTGTTTTCCGGTGCGGACAGAATTTCGAAGGGGGTGTTGGGTGTGTCGGCAGCAGTTTGTTCGGGGATGAGCAGGGCAGTGAGACGACCCGCTTCTTCGCCTGCGCGAAGGGGTTTTTCGTCCGATAGGCAAGATAGTGTGAGGTCGTCGGCTATGGCGCGGTAGGGGTTGAAGTAGTGCCGGTTGTGATAGACTGTGTCGCCGTTTCCGGTAAAGTGTATGCCCAGGCGGTTGTCTATGTTGAGATAGGGGGGATGGCTCAGGTTGTCGATTATATCATCGGATTCTGATTCGCCGTGCCAGCCCGCGTACCGGGTTTCGCCGTCGGGATGATATAGTACGCGCTCGCCGCGGCAGTTGGGGGCCAGGTGCGAGAAGTGTTCGTTGGTGATGCGCAGGAATCCCTGGTTGAGTTTTTCCAGTACGAGGTCTTCCCGGGCAGTGAATTTTTCAAAGGACAAGATGCGGCCGTCTGGCAGGCTGGCAAAGAGTACGTGCTGGCGCAGGGATTCCTGGCAGCGGTCTATGACGAGGGCGACGGCAAAGCTGTCGTCGTATTCGGCTACGCGCACGGTTTTTAGGCGGTGGCTGTCGGGTCGGTTTTTTACGATGGGTGTGCCGAGCCATGTGTCTGAACAGGGGGCGATGGTGTAGATGCCTTCCCGCGTGAGGGGCAGGGCCATGATGGAGTTGCGCCAGGCAAATGAGGTTTGTCCATGTGGGTGTCTGTGGTGTACAAATCCCGCGTGGGGAAAGTGGCGTACGCCCGAGAGACGAGATTCCATTTCTGCAGTGGGTGAGGGCGATGGGCCTGGTCCAAGGAGGCGATGGAGGAGGTAGAGGCCAGCGGCGCCCGAGATCGAGACTTCGCGCATGATCATGGGGTCCTGCTGGTCGTGTGCTTTCTGGGCGAGGTGAGGGTCGTACATCCGTCCTCCATTTCCGCGCTGTCGGCGTTCGGCATGTTCCAGGCCCAGGCGTTCCATGGCCGCGGCGTCCGGGTCGTCGAAATATACGGCGGCTATGGCGTGTGCGGCTATGGTTGCGAATATGTTTAGATAATGCCAGTCCATGCCCTGTACGGCCTGGGCATAGCCGCCGCCGTCGGTTAAGGCTTTGAGGTTTTCGTACACGCGTTGTTTGTTCCAGAAGAGTTCTGGGGGTAGTTCGCGTCCCCAGAGCCGGTACAGGCAGCCCACACTCATGAGGGGAGAGAGGCCCGAGGCCGTGTAGCTGGGGTGGACCATGCCGTGGTTTTCCGCGAGGTAGTCGGGTAGTGCTGTGAATATTTTTGCGGTTAGGGTTCGCGCGGTTTCGCGGCCTACAAGGCCCAGGTCTTTGGCGTCTTGTGGCGCGGCGCATGTGGAGAACATCCATCTGCGGGCGGTTGCTTCCCAGGCTGCGGCGTCCGCGTGTTTGGATAAGAATAGGAAACAGGAGGTGAGCCCGTGAGAGGTCCAGGCGTTTTCTTCCATTTGGGTGTCTGTATAGACGCCGCTTTTGGGTGCCATGTTTCCGAATCGCGCGGCGTAGTCTTCGTGTACGCGGGCGACCATCATCCAGGTTTCTCGATCGATCCATTCTCGCAGTAGCAGACAGATGCGCGCCAGGCCCGCAACGGTGCTGCCGCACTGGCTTTCGCGGAAGAAGCCTTTGCCCCGTTCGCCCCATTTGGTGCCGCAGTTTTCCGGGCGGCCCAGTCCTTCTGAGGGACGCACGCAGTCTTCGGGACCGGAGTCGTGTGTGAAACAGAGGTAGCGCACGCCTTTGATTGCCATTTCCCGCAGGGTGTCGCGGGATACGCCCGTGGATGTCTCGTCGTATTCTGGAGACGTACTGGCGTAGGCAAAGGTTTCGGCACAGCTGATGGTTTCGATTCCATACCAGTGACATCCGCCGAAGAAATGCCCGCAGTTGGGGCGGTCGGGCCAGTCGGCAAAGTACGCGATGCCCGTTGGTATCCACTGTTCGATCATTCGGAGGTAACGGCGACTCATTTCGTTTTCAGTGTCGGGAAGGTGCGGATGCTGCAGGTCTGTGATGTCGGTCATGCATAGCATTTGGTTCTCCTTTTAGCGTCAAGTCCATTCATAATCGACGGTTGCGCGCATTGTTGCGATTTCGCCATTGGCGATGTGAAGGTGTACGGCGTTTTGTATTTCGCACGGGTCGCCTGTGGAAATATCATAAACAAAGCCTTTTGTATAATCCTCGCGGGATGCGAGTCCCCGGATGAAGGAGGTGTCGCCCACTTCTACGCGCACTTTGTTTTTTTCCAAAGGTGCGATGTCGGAGATGGTGTAACAGGCGTCCCGAATGCCGTCGTTTAAGATCCGAAGTTGTGTGCCGATGAGGCGTTTGTCCGGGGGGAGAGTGCCTTCTATTTCGATCCAGGCGGGTCCGGTTTCTTCGCGGTGGAAGTCCGTTATGGTGCCGCGGTGAACTGGGGTGCTGATTCGCAGGGTCCCAGAGGTGGTGTTCACTTGCGTTCCGCCGACTAAGAAGATGGCTGTTTGTCCGTTTTCCTGGGATATGATTGCAAATCGGCCCGCGGCTGCGATGTTTTCGCTCAGGTGAAATGCGCGGTTCGGGTCGTCAGATGACAGGATATGATCTGTTCGGCCTGTTTGGGTTGTTATTCTTATAGCTGCTGCTGTTAGGTCGCGTTTTTCCAATCCGAGGTCGATGCGGGTGGCGTCTGCTATATGGGGCTGATCCTCGCGGTAAGGCTCTATGATGGAGGCGAAGAGGCTTTTTCGGTCTGAGCCGGTGTTGTGCAAGAGTACGTAGCGGATGCGCCGGGGGTTGCCGGGTTTGTTTTGGGGGGGATCGCCCCATGCAAGGGCCGCGTTTTCTGCGTTGGATAAGATGTGATAGCGGAGGTGTAATGGGATTTTTCCGTGCCGGGTTTTCCAGGTATCTGCGAGTTTCCAGTCTGCCGACCATCCGGCTGTGGGGTTCTCGGCGCGGTGAATGCCGTAGAGGTAGGCAAAGCCACTTCCGCGGTAGCGTCCGTCGGGTGGTCCGTCGTAGTGCGTGCCGAAGGAGATGGTTTCGCCCGCGTAGGTTCCCTTTTTCTGTGGGGTGAGATCAATGCCCCGGGTGCTTACGTCGCCTTCTCCGGCGTGGAAGCTCATGATGTGGTCGTTTCCGCCATCCACGCGGAAGAAGTCGATGAGGTAAGATTCGGTGGCGGATACGTCGATCATTGCGAGGGTGCGCCGATAGTCCTGTACGTCAGGGTATATTTCGGGGGATGCGATTTCGACGACGCCCACACCCTGCGAGGTGGCAAAATATTGGCAGTGTCCGATCCAGTTCCCTTCTTGCTGTTGCTGGTTTACCATTACTGTGTTGTGTGAGATGGTGTTTGTGGTCCACCCTGCCCGTTTGGGCCATTTGCTGTCGGCGTATTCGGGATATCCCAGGTCGGGTAATACGTCCATTCCGCGGTAGTACATTCCAATGTTCAACCGGTCTCGGTGGCCGTGTCCGCCGTTGCGCCCGTAATACAGCCAGGCCGCTCGCTGGTCATTTTCTTTGCCGTGCCGGAATACGGTGAGTCCATAGCCGTTCAGGTTTTCGCTTTTGAGTTCTAATTCGCCGTGTTGTTTTACGATGTGGAGGACGGTTTTCTGGATTGCTTCGGGATCGGCGTCGAAGATGGAGGTGTGCAGGCCTTCTACGCTGTTTCCGTTGAGTTTGTACGCGAGGCGCGCGAGGTCGGGGTCGCCGAGTCGGGCGAAGGCACTGATGACTGTTTCGAGATCTACGCTTGTCATCCCCTCGCCTCCGGTGTTGCCGGTGTCGCCGATGTGGGGGGTGTAGCGGTCCAGTGCGGTGAGGCGATAGGGCACGCTGTACATGCGTTTGAGGCGGGGATAGTCGCGGTATAGATCGTAGTCCCGGTATTTGCGACATTGATCCAGTATCCATGCACAGCGGGCAAATGCGTTCATCCAGCCGAAGCAATAGCCGGGGGCTGCTTCGTTGCCAACGCCGTCTCGATCCACTTCTCCGATCAGGGTTGCCGGGATGTGTCCCCCACCTGTGCCTCTGGATTCTCCGGGTTCAAAGAGCCAGTCGAGTGCTTTGGGCGTTTCTCGTGGGTCGTCCAGTACTGCCGCTGCTGTGGCCATGGCGGTTTGGGTCATGCCTTCGTTGCCGCGGATGCGCCGGTCTCGACAGGAGCGTATGAATTCTCGAAGGAGTCCGCGTTCGATGTTTTTGCGGATGTGGGCGATGTTCGATTTGGGCTGTGCGATCTGCCATTTTTCCGCTTGTGCGGATAGGAATTGGACGAGTTCATTGTCGTCTTCTATTCCTTCGGAGGTCATGTCGCAGGATAGGGATAGGGTCTCGGCCATGCCGTTTTCCCATATACAGCCTGTGATGCGGCCCATGCCCGTGCCGCCGTGGGAGTTGTAGAGGCCGAGGTCCGAGTAGGGGGTTAAGTCCATGTCGGGATAGACGTCTGCGATGCGGTCCAGGATGATGGCGCCTTTGTGGGCATAAGTGGTGTCGCCCGTGTAGAGATACGCTTTGCCCAGGGCGAGGGCGGCTGCTGGTAGTTCCTTCCATGTGCAATAATGGCTGTAGTAAGCGATGAACCACCAGCGGTTTCCCGATTCGTCGATCCAGCCCATGCCGTCATCTACTGCATAGTGTGGGTTGTTGGGGTGTTCGGCGTTGTATAGCAGGGTTTCATCGGCGAGGCTGCGGTCGAATACGCCACCGGATCCCAGGCCGCTTTTGTAAAATGCCTCGAAGTCGTTTTTGGGCCAGATTTCTCCGCACGACGGACATTCCAATTTGTAGGGGCGGTCCAACGATACTTTCCAGGGGTAGTTTCCGAATGCATAGACGTCTCTGCCGCATTCGGGACAGCCGAGGTCGGGGTTGACGTGGATGCCGCGGGGGATGGATTGTCCGGTGATCAGGTCCCAGATTTCACCATCGCTTCGCGCGATCCAGGGCGCGCATGTTTCGATTGTGGCATCTCGCTCAGCTTTTGCCCAGGCGTAGCGTTGGATGTTTCGCCGGGCATTGCTTATTTCTTCGGGTGTGTACAGTCCCATCGCGATGCTCCTTATTGGGTACCAGTGATAAATTTTTGTGGCTTGTTGCCGCTATGTGTGACTATATTAGGTCGCAAATTTACATGACATATTTCCAAATTCAAGAAAATTTGGGTTTGCTTCAAATGCGAAAAGCCCATTCTTCTAAAACACTATGGCCCTTCCCGAATCCCCGTCTCCCACATCTGAAGAAGCCCAGAGAAGAGCGGCGCGCATTACGCCTCGCAGTGTCGCGTTGGGGCTTCTGATTTCTTGTCTGGCGAGTGCATGGGTGACGTATTCCCGCACGGCTGCAAATACTTCCGCGGTTAATATTACGCATCTGCCGGTTTCTATTTTTGCTATTTTTTTGTGCGTTTTTATTGTCAATACGCTTCTGAAAATTCGGTTCGACAGACAGGGGCTGGCCCCTCGAGAACTGGCTGTTATTTTTGCGATGGGTCTGGTCGGTGCGATTATTCCCGCGCGTGGGTTGACCGGTGTCTGGCTGGGGCTGATGGCTGCGCCGCATTATCTGGCTACGCCGGAGAATGGGTGGATTGACAATGTTCAGCCCTTTCTTCCGCCGTATCTCTTTCCTTCCAATGATCACCAGCAGACGACGTTTTTGTACGAGGGTTTGCCATCTGGGGTGTCCATTCCGTGGGAGGTCTGGGTCGGTCCGATTTTCTGGTGGGTTACGCTGATTTTGGCGGGGTTTGTGGTGTGTTTTTGTATTGTGGTTATTCTTCGCAAGCAATGGGTTGAGAGCGAGCGTCTGGATTATCCCCTGCTCGCACCTGTTCTCGAGATGGTTGCGGAGACGCGCGATTCTTCGGGTCGAAGCGGTTGGCCGATCCTGTTTCGGGGGTATCTCTTTTGGATTGGTTTTGGGCTGGCGTTTGGGATTATCGGGTGGAATATTATTACTTATTTTTATACGACGGTGCCCCGCATTAGCATGAGTCCCAATGGCGGGCTTTTTTATTTTGCGCGCCTTTTTCCGCCGCTGTTGACACATCTTAATACTTATACGATTGGTTTTGGATATTTTGTCAATCTGGAGATTCTTTTTTCGATCTGGTTTTTCCACTTTTTGCTGATGGGCGAGATTGCGCTTATTCGGAAGACGGGTTTTCAGTTTGGGCGCATGCACCAGAAGGGCGGTGGATGGGGCGATCCCCTGGTGCAGTGGCAGTGTATGGGCGCGCTTTTTGTGTTTGTGGGCTGGGGGCTGTGGACTGCGCGGCGGCATTTGAAGGCGGTTTTCAGGAAGGCGTGGCATGATGATCCCGGTGTGGATGATGCGAATGAGCTTCTTTCTTACCGCACGGCTGTGATTGGTTTGATTGTGGGTGTGGCCTATATCGTGGCCTATCTTTTGAAGGCGGGGGTTGCGCCAGGGCTTTTGATGATTACGATACCGGCGGCGATTGTTATTTATATTGCGCTTGCCCGTTTTGTGTGTGAGTCGGGTACGCTGTACCTGGGTATTCCCACGACGCCTCTGGATATGGGTTTTCAATTGATCGGTACGGTTACGATTGATCCGAGGACGATTGCCGTGGGTTCTACGGCTCACGCGCTGCGCTGGATGCTGTTTATGCCGGCTCTGTCGCAGAATGCCAAAGTTTTTGATCGCGTGCCGGGCAATAAGCGCGCGCTTTTCTGGGTGTTGCTTTTGGGGTTGGTCGGCGCGCTGGTGGTCAATATTTCGATGGTGCTCTATCTGGGCTATACACACGGGGCGTACAATTTTACGGAGTATCCGTTTACCCGGTACGCGCCCCGTCTTTACGATGCGATTGTCACGAAGATCAAATCTCCCGAGCCGGCTTCATGGGAGCGGATGGTGCTGTTCGGCTTTGGGGGTTTCATTTTTGCGGTTCTCACAGCGCTTCGGTACCGCCTGCCCTGGTGGCCCATCCATCCCGTGGGTTTTATTATTACTACGACGAGTATTCTTCACGAGATTACGTCGCTTATTATTGTCTGGTTGTTTAAAGCTATTGTGATTCGGGTGGGTGGTGTGTCTCTTTATGAAAAATACCGTCCGCTCTTTTTCGGGATTATTGCAGGCAGGGCGACGGGGGTACTGGTTTCGTTTGTTGTGGATTTGATCTGGTTCCCCGGGGGTGGGCACGGGGTACACGGTTGGGCGTGAGGGGAAGTGAGGTGGGAAGTATGCACACTCCTCATTTATATGATTGTCTTTTGAGGAATTTAATCTATATTTCTTTACAAGAGCAATGGGGTCCCGGAGAAAGCACATGATACAAAAAGTCGTTCAAAAACGAAACCTGACGACGCATTCTCAGGCAAAAGAAGATCTGGCCTATTGGCTGAGCCGGCCCGCAGAAGAGCGGGTTTTGGCTGTAGAATATCTCAGGCGACAACACCATGGAAGTACAGGAAGACTTCAAAGAGTTGCTCGCGTTATTAAACGCGCATGAGGTTGAATATGTGATCGTGGGTGCTTACGCGCTTTCACATCATGGTGTACCGCGATACACCGGAGATTTGGACATTTTGATTCGGGCAGAAACCGAAAACGCGCGACGAATTTTAGATGCTTTATCTGAATTTGGATTCGGAAATCTGGAATTGACATTGACAGACTTTACCGTGCCGGATCATGTCATTCAACTTGGATATCCTCCCGTGCGTGTTGATCTGATTACGTCAATTACAGGTGTCTCATGGGAAGAAGTAGCAGAAAACAGGGAAACGGGAATATATGGCGGCATTGAGGTCTTTTATATCGGGCGACCTCAACTGGTGAAAAACAAACGTCTTGCTGGTCGCCAAAAAGATTTGGCCGACCTGGAGGCACTCGAAGAAAGCGACTAAAGATGACCGATGTGCTGTCCTCCATTCGTTTTTCCATCTCTTGAATAAACCGATCCACCTCATTGATTTGTTTTCCTCGTGAGGTTGCTTCCTCGCTCATGATTACTGACAACACTTTGTTGTAAGCAATGGTCTTCTTTCCAAAAAGTGCTCTGAATCGAATCTGAAATGTGGTCTCGTCAATCGCATCAATCCATCCCTTTTCCCATTGCTGTTTATTCTTGCTATCGTAATAGGTGACCACAACGTAGGCATCTTGAATGAGTGTGTTGGCATTGATCTCTGCGCCTTGCAGGTATGTGGCTGCATACGCGAGTGTGGGAGCCATCGCATTGAGCAAGAGGGCCGCCGTTACAAAGACAGCAGCTAATTTCATGCGGTCTTTCCTTTTGAGACTAATGCACTGGCAGCTAACTCAAAATCGAAGTGTAGCAACAGCGGATACTCTGCCATTGGGACCGGGCAACAGACCGATGGAGACACTACGATCCTTCGGTGGCTTTCGAGAAAACTCGGACATGATCGCCGCGCTGACAAAAGGGGCAATAAAAAGAGCTGGCCAGAGGTCTTCTTCAATGTAGAGGAGTGGAAGGCTTACTGCACCTCCGATCAAGCTACCTACCAATGAATACTTAAATTGATCGTAAGGATCAAATACGCTCATGCCAGCGGGCACGCCGACGAGATAGCCAACCCATCCACTAATTAAAGAATTTACGAATGGATCGTATGTTTCGTCCTCCCCGACATTTATTCCGATTGCGCCTCCCACAAGAGCGAAAAGTGCTCCCCCCAGGACACCACCTGCCAACTTACCAACAATCCGTCTAGATTGGTTTTCTTTTTTTACAGAAAGCGTATCTATTGTCTCTTTAAGTCTGTCAATTTCACCAGCTTCAAGAACCACTCCTGCTATCAGGACCTGGGACAGACATAGTCCCAAAATCAGAACGATTGCTGTTAGATGTGTCATGGTGAATTCCTCCTGAAAAAGAGTTGTCTCCTGCCCGAAAAAAATCAACCATCATTGGGAAAGTGACTTGAAAATATCAGAAAATCGGCAGTATCAACGGTCCCATCGCCATTCAGATCCATCTCACTATTAAAACCATCCTCACCTTCGGATAGACCAAACGCTACCACAAAAAGTAAATGATCTGACGTATTGACTGCACCATCACCGTTAAAATCACCCATCAGACTGACAGCCATACTGAAACTTTCAGTTGCAGTCTTGTTGGCATGATCGGTCGCAGTCACAGTAAGTGTGAAAGTGCCTGTCTGTGTTGGTGTGCCAGTGATTTGTCCGCTGCTCGAATTGATAGTAAGACCAGAGCTTGTGGCAGGATTGCTGGACAGGGCATACGTGTATGGCGTCTGACCCCCTGATACTGACACCTGAATGTAAAGGGCACTGCATAAATAGGGAAAACCCGGTCCACACGACTGCGTTTCTGGAT
Organism: Gemmatimonadota bacterium; assembly: GCA_026705765.1. Classification (NCBI taxonomy): domain Bacteria; kingdom Pseudomonadati; phylum Gemmatimonadota; species Gemmatimonadota bacterium. The sequence continues at coordinate 69,095 of JAPPAB010000055.1, read as the reverse complement.
ATCTTGAGGATATTTCTGAAGAATAGGATGAAAAGATATGGGTTGTTTTGACGCACTTCGGCTCTATACTTGAATCATTTGCATCGTTAGAAGTTGAATGTGAGTATGGCGCGAAGCCCTTTTGCAGATGTGCCTGTCTGCCGCGGCCAAGCAGGCAGGGGTGCAAGGCTCAGGTTGAGGCGTTGAGGGGACACCTCAACCCATTTATCTGATTTGTTCGCACCAATCAGCGTGGAAATAATAACGGTTGATGGAACGGCTACCACCCCAAATAGTAATATGCCCAGACCATCCATACTGCCAGGATTATGGGATTCGACTTTGTTCGCATATTCGTATGAAACTGTAAAGATGGCAAGTCCAGCACCAAGCCCGATTATAAAGCCCTTGCCAGTGTTTCTATACTGTCCCACGCTTACCTCGATATGAGAAATTGAAGAGATAGGTACTTCATAAAATGTTGTATCTCCTATATCCCCTTGGGAACGAATCCGACGGGGCAAAGTTGTAGGTTCTACCTGCATAATCAATGTGTCTTGCATCATTTTAATCAGCCTGCCAACCATCTGTTCCTTCTGAATTGACGGGGCATGCACACGCACGCGAACATTGTATTGAGCACCAGTTTCTCGGTATCGCTCAATCTCTCGCATCTGTTTAGCAACAATCAAGGTATCCATGTCGTTGTAGGCGATGTTATAGGCCTCAGACCTATCTCTGAGTGTGATACGGCTCGAATCCTTATAGACAATTCGACCAGTTGCTGTTCCTCTGATACTTTGAGAGGTATAGACGATGTGGGCATACCCTCCCTTTGTGATCACTGATAGATCAATCTGGTCCCCTGACGTGACCCATACCGTCTTTTGATTGAGCCTTTGAACCGCCTGCGCTATCCCTTGCGTTCTTGCTTCGCGTTTGCTCACCTCTGGAATAAGTCGGTCCACTTCGTGCTTTACTCGTGTGGTTGCTCCCTCGCTCATGATCACAGATAGGACCTTGTCATAAGCAATGGTCTTCTTGCCGAAAAGGGCTCTGCTACGAAGGGTAAAGGCGGTTTCACCGATGGCATCAATCCAACCTTTATACACTTGCTGTTCGTCGTTGCTATCGCAATAGATGACAGCAACATAAGCATCTTGAATCAGCGTATTCGCATTGACCTCTGCGCCTTGCAGGTGTATGGCTGCATGTGCAAGGGTGGGAGCAGTCACATTGAGCAAGAGGGTCGCGGTTATAAAGACAGCAGCTAATTTTTTCATGAGTTTCTCCTTTTGAAACAAATGTACCTCATTGATTCCGCTCAAAAGTCAATAAGCTGTCTCCTGACCAAGAAAGTCAATTAGCATTGGGAAAGTGACTTGAAAATATCAGAAAATCGGCAATATCAATGGTTCCATCACCATTCAGATCCATCTCACTATTAAAACCATCCTCACCTTCGGATAGACCAAATGCGGCTACAAAAAGTAAATGATCTGACGTATTGACTGCACCATCACCGTTAAAATCACCCATCAGACTGACAGCCATACTGAAACTATCAGTTGCAGTCTTGTTGGCATGATCGGTCACAGTCACAGTAAGTGTGAAAGTTCCTGTCTGTGTGGGTGTGCCAGTGATTTGTCCGCTGCTCGAATTGATAGTAAGACCGGCACCTGTGGCAGGGTTGCTGGACAGGGCATACGTGTATGGCGTCTGACCTCCTGACGCTGAGACCTGAATAGGGGTAATAGCACTGTTGGTCACAGCACTGATCTTGACTGTTATATCATCTGTCTCTGCGACTGTCAGTGCCGACGAAACGGGCTTGGAAGCAGGCGCATTTACCGTCATAGTGAAAGAACGGCTACCCGTGATGGGGGCCGCAGTACCTCCTGCCCCTCCACCTGGCGTCTCTTGCACATGCACGCCAATGGTGAACGCGCCACTTTCTGTGGGTGTACCTGTGATGCGACCAGTTGAGGAATCGATACTGATACCTGAGGGCGCACCGGATATAGAATACCGATATGTCCCTGAACCGCCAGACACAGAGACCTGGATGGCAGTAATCGCGTGATCCTGTTTCACGGTGACATCTGATATTGGCGCAACATTTAGGCCCTGGGAAACAGATATTTGAAACGAGATCGACTCACTTTGGCTGTCATGGCTTTCTACCTTCACGTTTAAGGTAAACGTGCCACTCAGGGTGGGTGTGCCAGTGATGAGACCACTGTCTGAAATCGTGATAATTTGTGGCGCGCCGGATAGGGAATAAGTATAGGGTTCCCACCCACCAGAGGCATTGACCTGAATAGGGGTAATCCCCTTATATTGCTTTTCAGTTTTATCATCTATGGATGCGACTGTGAACGATGAGGTATTGTTTTCGCTGTTCGTCACAACCACATCAACCAATGTATCCGTGCCTTGCCGTTTTAAACCGGCCACCGCATGTTGAATATCACAGTTCATCATGGTCAAAGTGCCGTAATTGCGGATGCCATACCAGTCACCAGACGCGGGGGTTGCACTGTCGGAACGAAATACAACTCGCTGGTCGCTTGTTCCATTGGCGGTTATCTTTCCATAGTTAATAATATCGACGCGATTTGCATCTTGCCTGTCGTGAATATCTCGATTAGGATAGGCTTTGATCGTTGTGCCAGCCTGAATCGTCAGAGTTGCGCCAGGGTAGATCACAATATCACCAATCAGCTTTATCGTATCCTGCCAGGTAACGTTTTGCACAATTGGGAATTGTTGGAACCACCGTTCACTGTTTTCATCATGTCGTAAAATTGGTCCCGTTATTGAAACTACTTGACCATAAGGAACATTAGTATGTGGATAACTATTTTCACTATCCGACATACCCCAACTATCCTTATGTGTTGGCCCTATAGGAGATTCATCATACCTTTCCGCAGAGCCAGAGGATGGAACGTCCAAGGTTCCCCACCTTGCTCCAGTACCTAACCAACTCATTTCAGGTGGCAAACCCTTATTGGGTTGATTAGGGTCGGGATTAGGCAGAAATATTAAATCATAAGATTGTGCATCCTCACGATTTGTGTCCTCAATATTGGTACTCAGGACAATACCACTCTTTGTCATATCTTCATCTCCAACCAGCGAGAGCCCGGGCTTGCCAGGATCCGGATAAGAGCCCCCTGTAGGATAACCACCATGGGAACCTGCCCCTATATACACAACTGGATGGGTTCCGCCTTCTGCTGGGGCAAAATCTACCTGAGGGTCAAACACCCTTCCACCAATGCTGTTATAGGTTAGACCGTTGTTATGAAATTTGTAGTCAATTCCAACGAGTTCTGCCATATCTGGTTCATGAGATGTTACAATAACATTAATATGTTGCCAGTCCCCTTCGTGGTTGTTTTGAAAATCATTAAAGGGATAAAAGTAATAATACTGTATGACGACATTACTACCAGATTCAAAAATATGCACATAAGCTGTGTTGGAAAACTCAGAATTATCCCCACGTTTAGCCCCAGAGCCAGTATATGTGTTGTTCCAGCTTACTTTGTCGTTACCGGGATATTCAAAATGTGCATAAACTCTTGATGTACTAACAATCCCTATTATAATTGGCGAGGTCAAATATAACTCTTCAGGTATAGATGCAAACTGATTCTGTGAAAAATCAATATCAAGATATTGATTCTGATAAGCATTAATCAGAGCAGTAAGTGGTTGCGGTATACCCGGCAGTGCCATTTCTGATTTTAGGGCGTCATAAGAGAAATCAAGGCTATTCAGTCTGTGTCCTGCTGCATCCGCAAAATGAAACCATAAATTATCAACAGACTCTGCACCCATGATCTCCACAGGTTCGGGAAAGAGCACGATGCGGTTTTTGCGCGTTGGATGTTCTGTCAAAATTAAAATCGGAGAAAATTTCTCGGCAAGTTCTATCGAATAAACGCTCATCTTGAAACTATGCTCCCCTGTGCTACCACGCGTATCAGTCACCGTCACAGTAATTGTAGAAGTCCCGGCCTGTGAGGGGCTGCCTGTGATGCGATTATCATCTGACAAAGAGATACCTGAAGGTGCGCCAGATATAGAATACGTATAGGGTTCCCAACCTCCGGATGCGGATAAATGAATCGGGGTAATCGAGCTGTCCTGCTCGACAGTTTTATACGCTATGGGTGAGACGTTCAGTGCTGGACGAATCGTTATATTCAGGTCCTGACTCATACTCTGATCTGCTTTATCCCGCACTACGACTCTTACTGTGAAAGTCCCATTCTCTGTAGGTGTGCCTGTGAGGGTTCCCGATGAATCAATAGAAAGACCATCAGGTGCTCCCTCTGTTTCTATTTCATCTGTTTCTATTTCATACGTATAGGAGGGTCGGCCTCCGGATACACTTATCTGAGGTGGCGTAGATGTTAATGAGGTCCAGATGGAACTGTCTTCTGTGCCCTTTATATCTTCAGGCCACGTTACTGTCAATGGCGGCAGTGTCGGCGTGGCACTCACGCTGACGGACGTGCCATTTCCAGTCGCATTCACCGCACGCACCTCAAAGGTGTACGCGGTGTCATTTATCAGGTTCTCTACCGTGTGACTGGTTGTGTTCTTATTGCTATTGGCAATATTTGTCCAGTCCGGTGACCAATTGCTGCCGCCATCTGTGCTCTGCCGATACTGATATGTGGTGATGCTCTCATTATTCGGGTTATCCCAACTCAGCGTCACCTGTTGATCCCCTGCTACCGCAGCGAGGTTTGTCACCGCAGCAGGAGCAGACGGGGATTGGGCAGAAACATGTCCAGAGACCAGGATAACACTTATGGCTATGGAATACAATACGGATTGCAGGTTCGGCATATTACTCTCCTTACAATGTGAAAATTTTAATGCGGTCACTTGTCTTAACCCTTTTATATGCAAAATGCGTGCCAACAATCGTTTTCAAACAAAAAAAAGCACTTGAATGTGCTCAAGTGCTTGAAAAATAATGAGATAAAATTTAAGAATTATTTGTGCTACGCCTACGAGATTCTGGCGCAAGTGCATCCGCCAGGATGCACCTATAACCGCTTATTTACGTGAAATCAAAATAAATATTTGATTTATAGGAAGATAAGAAAAGTGCATCCGCTGGGATGCACTGCATCCGCCAGGATGCACCTGTTTTGCGTTTATTTTAATCCAATCAGTATGAAGTGTGAGATGAAGTACCAGCCTTTTGGGGGTTGGGTGGCCTTCTAACTTCTTCCTTCTTACTTTTAACTTTTTTCCACCTCCACCCACAATTCGTTTAGCCCACGCAAGGTGATCTGGTGCCGGCGCACGGGTTCGGCGCTTAGTCGAATTGAGGCGTATCGCTTTAGCAGGGCGGCAAAGGCTACTTTGGCTTCCATTACGGCAAGCGACGCGCCCAGGCAGTAATGGATGCCGCGTCCGAAGGAGAGGTGGCTCGTTTTCTTTCGACCTATGTCCAGGGTATTGGGATTGGAAAACACGGCGGGGTCGCGGTTTGCAGCGCCGATCAGGGAGATGACGGGTTGGCCTGCGCGGATTCGCTTGTTGCGGATTTCCACATCTTCAAGCGCGATGCGCCGGTCCATCTGAACGGGTGGGTCGTATCTGAGGAACTCGTGTATTGCCAGGTCCAGCAAGGCGGGCTGGCGGCGGAGACGCTGGAATTGGTCGGGGTTTTTCAGGAGGGCGAGCATGCCGTTGCCGATCAGGTTGCGCGTTGTTTCGTTGCCGGCCACGAGCAAGAGGATCAGGGTTGTCACCAGTTCTGCGTGCGTCAAGCGGTCGCCCGCTTCTTCTGCGGCTACGAGGTCACTGGTCAGGTCGGCCTGTGGTTTGCGCCGCCGTTGCGCTATGATTTCCTCGAAGTACGCTTCCAACTCCACCCGGGCCTGTCGCGCCCGTTTGATGTTTTCGTCGTCGAGGATCGGTTCGATGCTGAGTGAAATCAGATTTGACCACGCTTTGAACCGGCTCAGGTCCTCGGTGTGGACCCCCAGCATTTGGGCGATGACAATAACCGGCAGGGGAAATGCGAAGGCGTTCATCAGGTCGAAGCGGGTTTGTCCTTCGATGGCGTGCAGGAGGTCGTCGGCGATTTGTTCGACTTTGGGCTGAAGAGCTGCGACGGATTTGGGGGTGAATGCCCTGGAGACCAGGGCGCGCAGCCGGGTGTGGTCGGGGGGATCGAGGGCGAGCATGCCCAGAGGGCCGATGCGGACATAGGTATCGGTGGGCAGTCCCTGGTTGGAAAAACGCGCGTGATCCCGCAAAATGGCATCCACGTCCCGATAGCTGCTTATCGCCCATGAATCGATCAGTCTCATGCGGTGAATTGGGTCTTTGTGACGCAATTGTTCGTACAGGTCGTACGGATAGGCGAGAACTTCGTCGGATCCGGGGTGGTAGGCAACGCCCGATTCGAGGCGTTCATAGGTGAGTAGCGCCCGTGCGGCGAGTGGCTTGAGACTGTTCTCAATTGCCCGAATTATTGAAGTCATCGTTGCGTTCCTTCACACAAAAGCCCCGTTTGACCTTTGTCAGACGGGGCTTTCAATATTGGCGGGTATATGCTTCAGGCGTTCTTCAGGGCATTTACCGCTTCTATCAATCGCCGATCGGCTTTGTAGCGCAACTCTAAGATCGCGTCTATATCCGATAGTGCGTTGGACTCGGCCTGTAGGCGACACACGTCAATGCGGTCTGACAGGGCATTCATGACTACGTCGAGCAACATCAAATCTGTGATATCGTCGGCAACCATACACTCATCGGCCAGAATCTTGCGGATCATTTTCAGGGGTTCTTTGAGCGCGTCGGCGTCCGGGAAGGGTTCTCGTGTTCCATTGTTGACCAATTCGGGGGATAAACTGCCGAGGAAACCTTCGCTGATAAATTGCCGGGTTTTGTCTTCGGTCCACGATTGTGCCAATATTTGTGTCAATCTGTTCGATGGTTGATCGGGTTTCTGGCTGCGATTGCGACCGCGATCGCTTGTGCGCTTTGAAGATCGCTGTTTGTTCTGGTCGCTCTGATTGCGTCCTTTAGGAGGACGAGACACTTTGCGGGTATCTTGCACATTGCGTGTGTCTTCTTTTTTGGGTTCTTCGCGCTTGTTCTGAGCAGGCGTTTCAGTTCGCGCTTGCGGTGGTGTTTCTGGCTCCGCAGATGCTTCAACGGGTTGGCTTTCTGCATTCGCGTCCTGCCGTCGCGTGGGTTGAGCAGGTGTGCTTACGCCTGCGTGATCTTCCCAGCCAATTGGAGCCGACCGCCTTGTTCGACGCCCCCATTGCATTTCTTCTGTTTGCACATTCTCTGGGGTCTCTTGAGGCGTTTGCGCGGCTTCTACAGCTTTTTGATTTTGATCAACAATTTTTGCTTCGGCCTTTTCCTCTTCTCTACGCCGTCTGGATGGCGGCGATGAGATTACCGTGCGCTCTTCCTGCGCGGCAGGCCTTTCGACCTTTTTCGCAGGTTTTTTTGCTTTTTGCACAGGTTTTTTTGCTTTTTGCTTTTTGGCTGTTTTTTTAGATGGCTGCTTTTTCGCAGGTTTTTTGGACGATCGCTTTTTTGTTACACGCGGTGTAGAAGACCTGGTGTTCGCTTTCTTTGCTGGCTTTTTGGCTGTTTTTTTGGTTGCCTGCTTTTTTGACGGACGTTTTGCCTTTTTTGCTGTGGATGTCGCGCCTTCAGTTTCCCGAGGTTCTTCAGTCTGTGTTTTCGCTTTTGCCATAATTTCCTTTCGTCAAATTTGGTTTAAGTCTTTGCATAATATAGATAAAACTGCCCACAAATTCAACCAAACACAAAAAAAAGGCTGACCATTAGTCAGCCTTTTGTGGAGGTTGAGCATATTTTGACAGCTCGATTTAGTGCATGTGCCCGTGATGGGGGTCGTGGGCGGGCGCTGCACCTTCGTTTTCTTCTGGGATATCTGTCACCAGGGCTTCGGTTGTCAATAACAATCCCGCGATGGACGCTGCATTTTCCATCGCAGTGCGCACCACTTTTGTGGGGTCAATTACACCGGAATCTACAAGGTCTTCGTATTGCTCGGTGCGTGCATTAAACCCGTAAGCGCCTTCGCCTTCGTTCACTTTTTGCACGACGAGGCTGCCTTCTATGCCGGCATTATCGGCGATTTGACGCAGGGGGGCTTGCAGTGCGCGACGCACGATATCCACACCTGTGCTCTGGTCGCCCTGCACGTCCGTTTCGTCTAATGCGCCAAGGCTGCGCAGGAGAGCGACTCCGCCGCCAGGTACGATGCCTTCTTCAACAGCCGCGCGCACGGAGTGAAGTGCGTCTTCGACGCGGGCTTTCTTTTCTTTCATTTCTGTTTCGGTTGCCGCACCAACGTTGATGACGGCCACACCGCCGGCCAATTTTGCCAATCGCTCTTCGAGTTTTTCGCGGTCATAGTCAGAGGTGGTCTCTTCTATCTGCCGACGAATCTGACTCGTCCGCCCTTGAATATCAGCTACGGATCCCACGCCTTCTACGATTGTGGTGTTGTCTTTGTCGATTACCACGCGCTTGGCCTGCCCGAGGTCGCTAATTTCGACGTTTTCGAGTTTTATGCCGAGGTCTTCCGTTATCACGCGCCCACCTGTCAGGACGGCGATATCACCCAGCATTTCTTTGCGGCGGTCGCCATATCCCGGTGCTTTTACCGCACAGGCGGCGAGGGTGCCGCGCACTTTGTTGACGACAAAAGTGGCGAGGGCTTCACCTTCGACGTCTTCGGCGATTACCAGAAGCGGCTTGCCTGCACCGGCGACTTTTTCGAGGAGAGGCAACAGGTCGTTCATGTTTGACAATTTTGCCTCGTGAATAAGGATCAGCGCGTCTTCCAGTATGGCTTCCATGTTTTCCTGATCGGTCACAAAATAGGGCGATAGATAACCGCGGTCAAACTGCATCCCTTCAACCACATCCAGCGTCGTCTCGATGCTTTTGGCCTCTTCGACTGTGATTGTGCCGTCTTTGCCGACTTTGTCCATTGCATCGGCTATAATTTCGCCGATGCTGCTGTCACTGTTGGCGGAAATTGTCCCTACCTGTGCAATTGAGTTGCGGTCTTTTACCGGCTGGCTCTGGTCTCCCAGTGCTTTGACCACGGTTCCGACAGCCGCGTCGATGCCGCGTTTGAGGTCCATCGGGTTGGCTCCGGCAGTCACATTGCGCAAGCCTTCACGGAAAATCGCTTCGGCGAGTACGGTCGCTGTGGTTGTGCCGTCGCCTGCAATGTCAGAAGTCTTGGAGGCGACTTCTTTGACCATCTGTACGCCCATGTTTTCGTAAGCGTCTTCGAGTTCAATTTCTTTTGCTACGGTCACGCCGTCTTTTGTCACGGTGGGGGATCCCCAGGATTTGGCGACAACCACATTTCTTCCAGCAGGTCCCAACGTGGCTTTCACGGCCTTGCTCAAGAGCGTTACACCGTCGAGAATACGCTCTCGAGCATCTATTCCATAGGCAATCTGCTTTGCCATAACATCAATCTCCTCGCGTTATTGAATAATGCCCAATACGTCGTCTTCGTTTACGATTACGTACTCATCGCCGTCAACTTCAATTTCTGTGCCGGCGTATTTGCCAATTAAAATTTTTTCCCCAGATTTTACTCCTGGCGCAATCACATCGCCGTTTTTATTCCGTTTGCCCGGTCCAACGGCTATGACTTCTGCCTCCTGAGGCGTTTCCTTCGCAGTATCGGGGATGATTATGCCCCCCTTCATCTGCTCATCAGCATCCACCCGTCGCACCAGAATGCGATCGGAAAGCGGACGGACATTCATGAAGCCCTCCTTGAAAAACAGTTAAGTGTAATAAATTTAATTGTTTATGTATTATTAGCAATTCGTCCTTTTGAGTGCTAAGGCGGGAAAATATACAAGTGCGCTAATATTTTTGCAAGTGAAAAGGGCTACATATCAGCCAACTTCGTTTTTTTCTGGGCCAATACTTTTTCCAGATGATCAATTTGCTCTTTGAGTCGTTCAGGGGTTTCTGGCGCGCCTGTTTCTTCCGGTGGCGGTGGTATTTCAGCTGGCAGATGCGCATCTTCCCAATCCCCGTATCCGCCGTCCATCGAGATCACTTTTTCGTATCCCAGGGCTTGCAGGGTTTCGCCAGCGAGGAGGGATCGCACGCCGCCTGCGCAGATTACGATGACTTCACGCGATTTGTCGGGCATTGTCGCTTCTGCCTGGTATTCCAATTCTCCGCGGGGTATGTGTACAGATCCTTTCAGGTGCCCGCGCTCCCATTCATCGAGTCCTCGCACGTCGAGTAATACGGGATTCTTGCCCTCGTTCAAATACGCGTGTACTTCCTGTACTGTCATTTCCGGAATATTTTGACGCGCATCATCCAGCAAATTTTCACGCGACTTCATACGGTTATCTCCTCATTGCTTAAGCTCTTCCATGGCAGTGTTTGTACTTTTTTCCACTTCCACACGGACACGGCGCGTTTCGCCCTACCTTTTTTTCAACGCGCACGGGCTGTTTTTTCGGCGCATCGCCTTCTGTAGAATTGGCGGTCAATTCATCTTGACCGGGTTCGGGCATGCCGGCAAAGCCCATTCCCGTGGCATCGCGGTGTTCCAATGACAGGCGTGCGGGCTGTTGGGTGCGCGGTTGTGCGGGTGTTTCTTCGACGGAAATGCGGAATAACAAGCGCAGGGTTTCGCGGTTGATGTCTTCGAGCAGTGCCACAAACATTTCATAACCTTCGCGCTTGTATTCGATCAATGGATTTTTTTGTCCATAACCGCGAAGGCCAATGCCCTCTTTCAGATCGTCCATCTCGCGGAGGTGTTCTTTCCACTTCTCATCAAAGACGCTCAGGTAAATCATGCGCTCTATCTGGCGCATGCGGTCTTCCCCAAGGACCCGTTCACGGCGATCATAGGCCTCGCGAATTCCGCGCAATACGCGATCTCGCAAACCCGCTTCGCGCAATTGGGGCAGGTCTTCATCGGGTATGATGGGGGCTTGCAAAAATACATTGCGCAAATCTTCCATCAAGCCGTCGAAATTCCAGTCTTCGGGATGTGCGTCGGGCGGTATATGAATATCGAGTAGTGCATCGATGGTTTCGTCGATCATTTCGCTGATCATCGCCGATATATCTTCTTCTTCCAGCGCGTGTCTGCGTCTGTCGTAAATCACTTCGCGCTGTTGATTCATGACGTCGTCGTAATCCAGCACCTGTTTTCGAAATTCAAAATTGCGCGCTTCAACCCGTTTTTGCGCGGTTTCAATGGACTTTGTCACCCAACTGTGTTCGATTACTTCGCCTTCTTCGGCGCCCAGACGGTCCATGACGCGGGCGATGCGCTCGGATCCAAATAGGCGCATCAAATCGTCTTCCAGTGAGATGAAAAACCGCGAACTTCCCGGGTCTCCTTGCCGCCCAGAGCGACCGCGCAATTGCCGGTCAATGCGCCGGGATTCGTGTCGTTCGGTGCCGATAATATTCAATCCACACGGGACTTCATCCCGGCATCCGTATTTGTCTATGTAAGGACACAGGGGCCGGGTGTTATCGGGATCTGCAATCAATGCACACTGGTGCTCATCGGGTGCTTTTATGACGCCGGGTCCCAGTTTGATGTCTGTGCCGCGCCCGGCCATATTGGTCGCTATTGTCACGGCACCGGGTTGCCCGGCTTGCGCGATGATCTGCGCTTCTTGTACATTTTGTCGGGCGTTGAGTACCTGGTGTTTGATTTTTTTGCGCGTGAGCATCCGCGAAATCAACTCGGAGGTTTCAACGGAGATTGTGCCGACCAGGACGGGCAATTTTTGTTCGTGCAAGTGTACGATTTCGTCGAGCAGGGCATTGTATTTTTCGCGTTTTGTGCGGTAGATCCAGTCGTTGAAGTCGATGCGGCGCACCGGCTCATGCGTTGGGATTGCCACCACATCGAGCTTGTAGATTTGATGAAATTCTTCGGCTTCTGTTTCGGCAGTGCCCGTCATGCCCGCCAGTCGGTCGTAGAGGCGGAAGTAATTTTGCAGGGTAATCGTTGCCACGGTTTGGGTGTCGCGTTCGACTTTTACCTTTTCTTTTGCTTCCAATGCCTGGTGCAATCCATCGGCAAAACGGCGTCCGGGCTGGGGCCGTCCCGTAAATTCATCGACGATGACGACCTTGCCGTCGTCGATCATATATTGCACGTCTTTTTCGTACAGAGAATAGGCTTGCAATAATTTTCGCACGCTGTGGATGGCCTCATTCTTTTCTCCGTAGTCCTGATAGGCGGCTTCCTTTGCGTGGTCTTTTTCGGCATCGGATAGCGTTTTATTTTCTTCGATATCCCGAAGTACTTCGTCGAGGTCTGGCAATACAAAGTCGTCTGGATTGCGGCTGATTTCGTCGCGTCCCTTTTCTGTCAGGTCAATGATGTGGCTTTTTTCATCGATGCTAAAATAGAGGTCTTCGTCCAGTTCTCCGGTGCGCTTGTCGCGGATATAATCGGATTCAACCCGCTGCACGAGGCGTTTGATGCCCTCTTCCTGAAGTCGCTTCATGAAGCGACTATTTTTGGGCATTCCGCGCTGAACCTGCAATAACAAGATGCCTGCTTCGTATTCGTCGCCAGACTCGAGTTCTTCTTCTGCTTGCTTTAAAATATTGTTTACGATTCGGGTTTGAGCGCGTACCAATTTTTCGACCAGCGGACGCATTTCTTCATACCGATGCGATGAAGATTCCGATACGGGTCCCGAAATGATCAGCGGTGTGCGCGCTTCGTCAATCAGGATGCTATCTACTTCGTCGATAATTGCAAAATAGTGCTCGCGCTGTATCAGGTCTTCGGAGCGAATCGCCATGTTGTCGTAGAGGTAGTCAAAACCAAACTGGTCTTTTGTGCCGTACACGATATCCATGAGACAGGCGTCTTTGTGGTCACACGCGCGCATGCGATACCCGTCTTTCCCCTCTTCTTCCATAATAAAACCTTCGGCACCCAGTGCGCGGTCCTGAATGACGCCTACGGTGAGGTCCAGGAATAAATACACGGGTCCCAGCCACATGGCGTCGCGCTTGGCCAGGTAGGAGTTTACGGTGACGAGATGCACACCGCGCCCGAGCAAGCCGTTCAGGTACAGAGCCAGGCCTGCAGCCAGTGTTTTGCCTTCGCCCGTGGCCATCTCGGCGATTTTGCCCTGATGCAATACGGTCGCACCGATCAATTGCACATCGTAGGGTATTTCATGCCACACGATTTGATCGCCAGCCCGGTCCCAGGACTTCTCCCGCTCTTTGAAGCGGCGACACGTTTCCTTAAAGACGGCAAATGCCTCTGGATGGATTTCATCGAGCACATCGCGCTCAATATCCTTGATTTCGGCTTCGACTTCGGCAATGGCTTCCAACTGTTCGGTGCGGTCTTCGTCTCGCTGCATCGCGTCCAGTTCTTCCTTGAGCTGAGTGAGATGCTTTTGAGCATCGTCGGCCGCTTCAGCGATGCGCGTGCGGAATTCCGCTGTTTTGCCCTTTAATGCCTCGTCGGACAAAGAGGCATATTCTTCGTAGAGTTGATTAATTTCATCCACAATCGGTTGCATTTTCTTTACGTCCCGATCGTGTTTGCTGCCGAAAATTTTTGTCAGGAAATTCATGGTGATTTGTCCTGTGGATAATGAGGTGTCACATCCCAAGTTCTATGCGTTCGGCCAAAAAAGGCGGTAGTCCCGCGGATAAAATTTTAGCCTGTGCTGTTGCCACATCGTAAGACACGCGGCGCAATTGGAGGTTCCCATTTTCCCGGTCCCATACGACAAAAGCCGCCCGCGCATCTCCGTCGCGAGGTTGTCCTACACTGCCGACGTTTACGAGATAGCGGTCATTGTCGGACAACTGCACTTCTCCTTCGCGCGTAAGTACTGTTTTTTGAGATGCCGAGCACACAAATGCGCGGTGAGAATGTCCGACAAAACACATCTCAAAATTGGTTTGATCGAGCATTGACCAGCCATCTTCAGGGTCGAATAAATAGTGCCACAACTCGGGTTCAATTGGCGAAGCGTGGGCATAACAGCAAGCAGTTTCATTTTGAAAGGGTTGGTAAGATCGCAATAGCGAGGCGTTTTCGTCACTCAGCATTTGGACGGTCCATTGTATTGCCGCCAGTGCCACGGGGTTAAAGAACCCCGGATCTTCCAGGCCCACAGCCGCCCAATCGTGGTTGCCCGCCAGCACGAGGTCCGATACTTCGCGCACGCGCTCTATACACATATTGGGGTCTGCGCCATATCCAACGATGTCGCCCAAACATATAATCCGATCTACCTGTGCTTCTGCAATTTTTTCCAGTACGGTTTGCAAGGCTTCGAGATTTCCGTGTACATCTGAAAAAATTGCAATGCGTCCAATATTATCCATTGGGTTGTTCGGCATTCGTCTTGGACAAGGTATCCAGAATACCGTTGATAAAGTTAGAAGCATTGGCTTCGCTAAATTGCTTGGCCAGTTCTATGGCTTCGTCAATAGAGACTTTGTAGGGAATATCTTTGAAATAGCGCATTTCCGCAAGAGCCATCCAGAGTACGATGCGATCGATGCGCGAAACCCGATCCAATGACCAGTTTTCCAGTACGGGCTCAATAGATGCGTCCAGTTCTTCGCGGTGTTCCCAGGCCGTTTGGGCCAGATTGATCGCAAAATTCGAGGTCGATGCCGAAAGACGCGCGCGGATGCACATGGTCTGCGCTGTCTGTTGTACTGGATCGCCCACACTTGCGGTCCAATAAAGCGCTTGTAACGCAGCCTGACGCGCTTTGCGTCTCGATTTAATCATTTTTCCGCTTCCCATGCGGCGATAACCCCAATCATTTCAATCGCGCCCAGGGCAGCTTCCCAGCCTTTGTTGCCGGCTTTTGTTCCCGCCCGTTCTATGGCTTGTTCAATGGTGTCGGTGGTCAAAATGCCAAATGCGGTGGGTACTCCTGTTTCTCGGCCAACGGACGCTACGCCTTTTGAAGCTTCATTGCATACGTAGTCAAAATGCGGCGTGCTGCCTCTGATCACAGCACCCAGACAGATCAGCGCGTCATATCGACCGCTCTGCGCCATTTTTTGCGCCAGGGTGGGAATTTCAAAACTTCCCGGTACCCATACCACGTCTATGGCGTCTGTATCGCCGCCGTGTCGCGCAATACAATCGAGCGCCCCGCCGAGCAATTCTTTGCTGATAAACGCATTGAATCGCCCCACCACAATGCCAAATCGTTTGCCTTTTGCCGATAACTGACCTTCATAAACTTTGGGCATCACTATCTCCTTCATTGTCTAAATACAAGTCGTCCTCTTTAAATAAATGCCCCATTTTTTCTTGCTTGGTTCGCATATATGATAGGTTCCACTTGTTGACCTGAATGGCGACCGGGATGCTGTCTATAATTTCTATTCCATACGCTTCTAATCCCACGCGCTTTGATGGATTATTGGTGATGAGTACGACTTTTCTGATTCCCAAATCGGATAGGATTTGCGCGCCAATGCCGTAGTCTCGTTCGTCCATTTTAAATCCGAGTTTCAAATTGGCTTCTACGGTATCATATCCCTCTTCTTGCAGTTTGTACGCGTGCAATTTTGCCCGCAGGCCAATACCCCGCCCCTCCTGTCGCATATACACCAGTGCTCCGCGTCCTTCTTTTTCGATCATTTCGAGGGCAGAGTGTAAGTTTTTTTCGCAGTCACAGCGCAATGAGCCGAGCGAGTCGCCCGTCAGGCATTCGGAGTGCATCCGCACCATTACGGGTGCATCGCCGGAAAGGTCGCCTTTTACCAGTGCGACGTGTTCGCGTTCATCGACGTCGCTTTCATACAGGTGTAATTGAAACACGCCAAATCGCGTGGGCATATCCACTTGCTCGATACAGCGCACCAGTTTTTCGGAACGGCGGCGATAGGCAATCAGATCGTGAATTGTCGTTACTTTCAAGCCGAATTGATCGGCAATTTCCAAAAGCTGTGGCAAGCGGGCCATGGTGCCGTCTTCATTGAGGATTTCACACAGTACACCGGCGGGATACAGGCCGGCCAAACGCGCCAGATCTACGGCTGCTTCTGTGTGTCCCGCTCGTCTCAAAACTCCGCCGGGCATTGCGCGGAGTGGAAAGATGTGGCCCGGACGACCAAAATTTTCAGGTTGCGATTTGGGATCTACAAATTGTCGAATTGTTTCGGCGCGATCCTGTGCGGAGATACCGGTTGTCACGCCGTAGAGCGCGTCGATGCTCACGGTGAATGGCGTGCCGTGAAGCGCTGTGTTGGTATTGACCATCATGTCGAGGTCGAGTTCTTTGAGGCGGTCGGGTGTTGCGGGCAAGCAGATCAGTCCGCGTCCATGGCGTGCCATAAAATTAATGGCCTCAGATGTGACCTTTTCCGCAGCCATGATGAAGTCGCCTTCATTTTCTCGGTCTTCGTCATCGACGACAATGACGATTTTTCCCGCTCGAATATCTTCGAGGGCTTCTTCTATTGTTGCGATTTTGTCCATATATATCTCTCTGTAAATTAACGGTCGCTCATCATCGCCCGGATGCGATCTTCTGTGAGCGTATTTTTAACATCCCCCAACTGCACCAATCGCTCCAGATAACGCGCGATCATATCCACTTCGATATTTACCCTGTCACCCGGATATTTTTCCGATAGTGTCGTGACTTTTAGTGTGTGCGGAATTGCCGCGATCGAAAAGGTGCGGTCCGTTACTGAGACTACTGTCAGGCTGATTCCGTTGACGGTGACAGAGCCTTTTTCGGCAATATAAGGGGCCAACTCAGACGGCACTTCAAATTCAAATACAATTTGATCCGGAGATTCCGTTCGGTCTTTTACGCGGCCCACGCCATCGACGTGTGCGGCTACGAGATGACCGTCGAGACGGTCGCCGAGTTTTAAAGATCGCTCCAAATTGACGCGGCTACCCACGCGACAATCACCCAATGTGGTTCTTTGCAGTGTTTCTGCTACGGATTCGATCACAAATGTGTCGGTATCAAAATGTACGA
Source organism: Gemmatimonadota bacterium (assembly GCA_026705765.1). Taxonomy (NCBI): domain Bacteria; kingdom Pseudomonadati; phylum Gemmatimonadota; species Gemmatimonadota bacterium. The sequence continues at coordinate 52,056 of JAPPAB010000055.1, read as the reverse complement.
CGGTATGGCATGCCCCTTCAATGGCAATGCTGTCGCCTATTTTTATGCCGTTGAGGACTTGCTTCGCTGCTATGGTCGTGCGCTGATAATCTGCGCGCGATTCAATATGCCGAATTGTTCCCACTTCTTCTATAATGCCGGTAAACATGGTTGTTCAGGTATTTTTGGACGATTTTTTTACGCGGGCAGTGAATAAGAAATCATTGCCGACGGATTCGACTTTTACGTTTTCAAGTGCAATTGCATCGGTTATCGAAGCAATATCTAAGGATCCGATTGAGGGTATGCCAGCACCCAGTATTTTGGGCGCGACAAATGCGGCTATCCGATCCACCAGACCCAGGCGCAATGCCGATGCAGCCACGCAACTGCCGCCTTCGATCAGGATGTGTCGCAATCCCATTTGAGCGGCTTTTTGCAAGACCGCCTTTAAATTAATTTGACCATTCAGTAGTGGCAACTGCCAGACTTGCGCTCCTTTCTTTTTTCTTTCTTTTATTCGTTTTTTGCACACTTCTTCAGAGGTTGCTATAATCAGGGGTGCTCCGCTAAAAATTTTGGCGTTTGATCCGATTTTTAGCTGAGAGTCCAGTGCGATCTTTGTCGGACTGCATCCATTGACATATCGCACGGATAATTCCGGGTCGTCGGCCATCACTGTGCCGCGTCCGACCAGAATTGCGTCGGCTTCTGCGCGAAGTTTATGCCCGCGCACCCGCGATGCTTTTGATGTGATCCACTTCGAGTCTCCTGTGCAGGTGGCGATGTTGCCGTCCAGTGTTTGCGCCAGCTTTAAGGTGACAAAAGGCAATCCGGTTGACCGATATTTGGTTTCGATTGCGTTCATTATTTCACTTCAAAAACGGTTTTTCCAACACCCACATTGCCCAGTGCATCTTCCGCTTTCACTACGAGTGTATAAGAGCCGGTTTTTAGATTTTGAATGGAGAAATTCAGTGATTCCGTCGGCGAATCAAATATCTGGTCAGTGGGAAAGACTACCTTCCAGTCGTCGGAATTGAGTGAGTACGCTGCCTTGTGAATCGCAGTGGCAGCGTCCTGGATTGAACCGGTTACGCGTACTTTTTTGTCGATCTGTCTTATGTTGTGCAATTGCACAGTTGGAGCCGAATTATCAATTTCAAAGGGCGCACTAACCGCTTCGGCTGTTAATGCCAGTTCGATGGGATTGTCCAATCGGTCTGATGCGACGACCTTTACTTTGACTGTACCATCGGGAACCGCTTCGGTGTGCCAAAAATAATGTGAGGTCTTCAAGTCGTCTTTTAGTAGCCGCCAGTGCGATTCGCCAATACTTCTAAAATACAGGGTATAAATTAAGGCATCGTCGTTGGCATCACCGGCAGTCCAATCAATTTTCCACACGCCTTTTTCCATAAATTCTGGATTTTCACCTTCGTTGCCAGACTGGTCGGCCTCGGCTTTAACCTGTAATATTCTGGGATGAACATTGTCCTGTAAGCCCGCGAGTTTGATAGAACGCACCAGAGGTGTCACATTTTCTGATTGTGTCTTCAAAGTCAACCGATATTGCAAAAAACGCCCGGGGCGACTGGTAATGGGTTTTCCCGATGTGGTGATTGGCTCTGACCACGCGCTCCACGTATCATCGGGTTCTTCGCTGTTGCCGGACCGCGTTTGAACAGCGACGGATGTTTCTTCCGGTGTTTCGCTTTGCCAGGATACGCGCCCCCAATGCGATACCCGATCAAAGTCATAGGGTTCAGAAGTGAGTTGCCCTTCCCGGGCAAATTCTTTTTCTATGCGATAAATTTCGCCGGATCCACTGCCCCCAATCCACAGTGCATTTTTGTGTGCGGCAACCATAACATAGGGATTTATATCTTTTAGTTCTGCGAGCAATGTGGCGTTGCCATCGGGCCAAACGCGATGTACGCGGCCGTGTTTTCCCGTGACGACTTTTACTGTTCCGTCGGCATCTATTACGGAATCCAACAACATCGGATCATCGGTGTTCCACAGTCGCATTGCCAATCCCGAAGGTCGGACCGCATACAGTGTTGCGCCGGGTTGATCTGACCTTTTTTGTTCTCTTCCATTTCCTTCTGTTCGACCACTTTGCGCCATCGCTGTTGCGTAAATTGTGCCGTTGGGCGCTACACTCAGCGAGTGAATCTCTTTTTCACGGGCATCGTAAAGCACATCTGCACCACCCTGAGTGCGCACCTGATAAATCAGGCCGCTGTTGTCTGTGCCCGCATAAATTTCGCCCTGAGCACCTGTCGCGAGCGATACCACATTGGGGTCTTTGCACGCGTAGAGCGCGGTGACTTTGCCCTGTTTGTCAATTTTCAAAACGCGTCCCTGGTCACCGCCGGTACCCGCGTATAAGCTACCGTCTGGATGTGCGATTAGTGCAAATACGTGGCGATCACCTGTCTGACAAAATTCCGCAGGTTTTTGTCCCGGGGCGATGCGGTAGATCAGTCCGCCCGGCGATGTGCCCGCGTAAATAGCACCATCTGCGCCAACGGCGAGGCTAAAAATGTGAACTGTTGCGGAGTCGGGGGCATCAAATAACAGTTCTGCCCGATCGCTGTCGGGTTTGAGCATGTAAATTCGACCTTTATTGCCGGTTCCGATGTACAGGGTTTTGTCCTTATCTACAGATAATGTCCACACAAAGTCTTCACCTGTATCTGCTACCCGTTTATAGGATGGTGCCAATGTCACTGTGCCTTCCCGCGTGAGCGATACGCCATCGGGTTCTCCTTTCAGGAAAGCCGTCTGTGAATTTTCTCGCCAAATTTTGGGCGACACGGCGTTTGCGATTGTTCCAAGTAGGACGAAAAGCAGTACCTGTGTCATTCCTGCTCTCAATATTCTATCTTTTTTCTTCACCCGAGCCTCTCCTGCCTGAAAAAGTTGCACTACCGTCTTTGCCCACGACCAGAAGTGCCGTTTGACTGCCGGTCAATACATAGTTGGTCCGTACCTGTTTTTGGCTATATACTGACTGCTGTGACTTTTGCACGACATCTGACCCACGCGCCAGTGATAGTGCTGACAGAACCGAAGTGGGCAATCCCGAGATTTCGCGTCCGCCCATTGTCACGCTGGGGCGGGAAGCTATGAATCTCGCAACGAGTACATCATTGCGCCCCGATTTCTCGATCAGACCAATCAGTTCATTTAGTGTTTTGGGTTGATGAGCGGTGCGTTTCATATCTTGTAATCGCTGTTCGCGTTCATTCACAATCTGCAATATCAAACGTCCTGGTGCTATAAATCCGGGAATTGGCAAGGCGATATTTACGGTCTCGCGCTTGCCCAGCAACGGAGCCAGCGCAATAGAGACGTGTACTGTATCGCCCGGTTCGTAGCGCGAACGATCCAATCGCAGCCCTTCTATACGCGCACTCTGGGTGCGTTCCTCAACGGCTAATTGGAATATAGCCGAGTCAATATTGGCATCGACAAAAGGATTCTGGATCACTTGTGCAAGGGGTTGTGTCAAGCCCAATACCGCCAACCCAAGTCCCTGAGTACCTGCGTATTTATTTTTTATTATGACGGGTTCGCGTTTGGGCAGGTGCAATGTCAATTGTCCTGCAACAGTGGTTTCACCCGTCAATTTCTCAGCGGAGATAACAGAGGTCGCTACGGCCATTCGCACCAGCAACGGTCCCAATTCTCTGTGGCGAAATACCTCCATATTAAACGAGGCGTCGTGGTTGGGAGATACGACAGAGATGCGCACTGGCATCATTTCTGCTTCAGATCCTATTACGCCAGCAATGCCCGGTGCGCGATCTTGCAAGATCACGCCGATATGTCGCGATGCAGTGCCTACCTTAAACGAAAGCATCTGGCTGGAAATCACTTCGTGAATAAATGCTGCGGTCATAGACATCGCCGTGCGACCACCAAATAACAGGGGATGCCCAAATCCCACTACTTTATCATCCACGCGATGCGTCAGGGTGCCAATACCTGTGACACTGAGATCGCCCCGAACCAATTGTACGCCCAGAGGCGCGCCCGGTTCAAATGGACCGATAGATAGGGATGGGTCTGTTCCACCCCCACCCTGCATGGGCAACAGGCCGTATTTTGAAAATTCACCGCGATATTCCGCGACCACTTGCGGAGCAAATCCCGAGAGCATCAAAGGTATAGCCACGGGTTTTAGCACGCCGCCATGTACACCATCTATTTGTCCATCCCACGGCGCAGATCCAAATGTCGCGTTCGACAGGGTGTCCTGCGATGTGCGTTGGAGCACCGTCATCATTTCGCCGATTGGCGTGATTCCCGCAATTGGCTCTTCGGCGAATGCGCCAATGCTGTAGCCGACTGCGCCGATGAGTTTGCCCTCGATATATACAGGACTGCCACTCATGCCAGCGATAACGCCCGTTTGCGCCATGGGGCCACCGGATAGGCGAGCGAGAATTATGTCGCTTTTTGGGCCAAAAACATTGCGCAAAACACCTAATACTTCGACGCCAAATGTATCGATACGGGTGCCTTGGAATACCGTGCGGCCAACGCCTTTCATGCCGCGCTGGATATCATCGACGGCCATGTATAACTCGGCACAACTCGATCCATATAGTATGCAGATTGTGAAAAATGTCAAAAATCGAGAGCGCATGGTTCTATAGAATGAGGTGAAAGAAAATTTCGCATTTTGATATTATACCGTTTTTTGGGGCAGTGAACAAGTTTCTTGTAAAACATATCTAATCTGAGTATAATGGCAAATATGCAGATCACTCTGGTCACTGTGGGCAGGTTCAAAGACGCCTGTTATCAAGGCGCCGCACAAAATTATATCAAACGGCTGAAACACTACGTCGCTTATGATGAGATCGAAGTGCGCGAAGAGCGCGGTGGCAAAAATGCCCGTGTGTCTGATATTATCGAAAAGGAAGGCCGGCGCCTTTTAAGTGCACTGCATCCAGATGCTACTGTGGTTGCTCTTGGGCCTTCTGGCAAATTGTGTCGTTCTGAAATTTTAGCCAAACGATTGAATCATCTGCGCGTACAAGGAAAAAGCCGCCTCATTTTTCTCATTGGCGGCCCTTTTGGGCTTGCATCCCGAGTTTTGTCGCGTGCCGATTGGCATCTGTCACTTTCACCTATGACTTTTCCACACGAATTGGCGCGCGTTATCTTGCTCGAGCAACTCTATCGCGCTTTCACGATTATCAGAGGTGAAAATTATCACAAGTGAAAAAATTTAGAAACTGCTTAAAATCAGCCCGGGGGCAGGCGACCCACACAGCCTGGGAGAGATGATTCGGCAGAGAATCCGGCTACGTTGAGTCAACTCGCCCCCGGGTTTTTTTATTATGTCAAAACCAAACGTGTGCTGATATGGATTAAATCAGTAATAGCGAGTTCACTAATTCAAATGTGTGATAGAGAGAACAGGAACGGGGGGAGTTCAGATAAGCTATTCACAGATGACGGAGAATATCCGATGGGGAATCGGGATCACCTGCTTGACTCGGGGGGAATTGACGAGTTTTTATTACAAAGACGGCATTAAAATAAGCCATTGTTTTTATTAAGTCAAGATTACTTTTTTGTTTCATCTGGTATGCGCCAGATATTGTGTATCAAATCATTATTTACCACAGCCCAATGTGGTTCTATTTTTAAATAATCGCGTGTACACAACTGGTTCTTCAAAAATCCCTCCGCTTTGATTGTAGTAGTTTTCATCCAATACAAATGCACCATCTCTGGGTCGCAACCACGATGCATTGGGCAGGGGATATTCTGAGAGCATGCGATCCCATGTTCCGTAATTTTCCGGGCCGTTGGATTCCATCAATCCCCCTTTCACACCGGGAAATGCGGGCAATCGCGCGGCCACGTTTTTGTTCCATTCCACGAGTACGGGTACACACGCATTATCCGCCACAAAACACGGCACACTATATCGCGTTGCCGCCTCGATCATGCGGAAAGCCAATGAGAGGGTTTTGCCCGCGGGTTTGATCGCCATAGCGCCATATCCCTGCTCCAGACGGGTGTGTACATCTGCAACGGTTTCGATGCTTTCATCCCCTGCAAAACGGGCGGGCAAGCCGTGTACGTCGATATCTGATGGGCGAGAAAAGGGTTCTTCAATCAGGACAATGCGATCTATCATACCTTCATTGTCCGCATGATCTAATAAGCGCGCCATGCTGTCTTTTTTGCCATAACGACCATTGGCATCGAGATAATAGAGCACCTGACCCGAATCGGTCATCTCCGTTTCATACTGAGATGCCAGACTGTGAATCTGCGACAGACAGGCCATGTCTGTTTTTACCATTTCGGTTTCATCTCCTGGGTGCCCAATTTTGATTTTTAGTATGTACGCTCCGCTATCTAAAATTGCCCGCAATTCATCTATGGGCAGGGTATAACTCACTGCGGGGACAAGCGCGACATGCGATTGGCGATGGGATAAAAATGAGAGAAATTTTTCTGGGATTAAGGCGTCGAAGGTCGATAGTTCCTTCCGCTTTGCATACAAGGTCCAGGCGGCGTTGTCCAGTGCCACCAGTGCAATTAGCGCAAATGTTCGGCGCAATTCCCCATGGCCTGTGATCGCTTTGGCAAAAGAAAAGACGTCGTTTTCAATGGTGTCGAATAATGCCATGGGGTTGGAAAAATTTTTTCCCTTGATGTGCTGTAGTGCGAATTCCAGGAGAGACGCTTGAAGCAAATTGCCGCCCATTTCCGTATGCGCAGCAAATACGGTAGCGTCTGACCACAGTACGGCCAAACCACCTATCCCAAAAGCCTCATACCCATCGGCATCTTTTAAGCGCACGACGAGATTCCACTTTTCGTGAAAAGCCGATCCCTTAAATGCAAAGGGCCGCGCGAATGGTTCGCGCTGAATTTCTAAATCTGTTTCGACAATGTGCATTTGTTTGTATCCTTTGATAGAACGGCACAGGGACCGTCCCCTAAACGGCATTCAGAGATAATATACATGCCCCCAAAAATTTGCAAGCCCTACGTAGTTGGTATTGCCGGAGGCACTGGCGCGGGTAAGACCACACTTGCCCATATACTTTTTGATCATCTCGGTGAAGATCGTGCTCTACGGATTGCCCACGATGCGTATTATCGCGATTTTTCTCATATCCCGGCAGACCAGCGCGGGCAAATCAATTTCGATCATCCCGATGCACTTGAGACAGATTTGCTGGTCCAACATCTTCAGGCACTATCCCGCGGGGAGACCGTATTGATACCAACTTATGATTTTGCGACCCATTCCCGTTCTAATAGAACACTTGAGTTATGCCCGCGTCCCATTATTATTGTGGAAGGCATTCTCCTGTTGGTGGAACAAATACTGCGCGATGTCCTGAATTTGAAAATTTTTGTGGATGCACCGCCAGATATTCGCCTGATTCGTCGCATTAATCGGGATGTCGATGAACGCGGGCGCACCCCCGAATCCGTTACCCTTCAATACCTCGAAACCGTGTGCCCCATGCACGATGCTTATGTCGAACCGTCCCGCAAATATGCCGATCTCATCGTTTGCGGAGATCGCGATTTTACCATTGCAGCGGATTTGATTTTGGGACATCTATGTACCCTGCAAAAATAAAGGGGAGACCTCAAAAGATCTCCCCCTCTCGCCTGGTCGCATCTGATTAACCACGCCACGAAGCAAACCAGAAATGCCGACCCGGGTCGAGAATTGAATAACTTACTGCCCAAATCCGATGCTCACGCCTCCCCAAATAGTGCGGTTGTCGGGATTGATTTTTGTATCGGCATAAGAAAATGCAAGGGTCGGCGCTATCGAAATTGAGCAGGCATTACAACTGAGAGACGCTGTAACCGTGACATCGTTAAAACCCGTTTTATTCTCACCCGTTTCATCTGCGTAATTGCTCATGGCAACACTTGCACCGATGCTCAACACTTGCCCGTCTTCTGAGCCGAGTGGAATGTCATAGCCAGCCGACAAAGACGCATACCACGCTTCGACCAGACCAAAGTCGTAATAAAATGTCAGTGCGGGTGATATGGCGTTGTCCAGAGATAGCCCAATATAAGCTTCTTGTGAGAGATTTGAGTCTTCATCCGCACTGGGAAATACGTATTGAATATACCCGATGGAAATGCCCAGGCCCATGTCATCGCTCAAGGACCTCGAATAGTCGGCATAAAAGTCGAGTTCATCGACATTTTGGGTCTGTGTATCGGGATTTCTGTCATCAATACGGTCCTGCACAAACCACGATCCCCACGCGCCTAACGACAAACCGGTTTCACCGAATCCCACTTCAATACCCGGCTGGGCCACAATTTTGTCATCGGCTCCGAGCACATAACCGCGCCAAATATATCCCGTGTAGCTATCCAGAGTAATACCGACCGACATCTGAGCATTTGCGGGGACGGTGAGCATTATTCCTACAAGTAAAATGCCACATAATTTCTTCATAATTCCCTCCTGATGAGTTTATACACAGTGATGCATGATGACCTGTATGCAAAATTTTGTGGCGTACACACAGACCATGTTTTGGTTTTTGAAGCATGCGCTTTTAGTTTTCCCTTTTCTCCTTTCTAAAAATATATGCGAAAGATGTTTCCTCAGGGTTTCTTAAAAATAAAAAAAAATGAAATAAAAAACAAAAATACGTCCAATGTTTCAATTGTGTAAACGGTTATTAAAAATAGTAAATCAGATAAATTGCGAGAAAAATAATTGCGATGAGTACATTGCTTTGCGATAACCACGAGCGGCCAAATAGTCCTCTATTATTGTGTTGTGCCCGAATAGCCGCAATGAGTTTTTGAATCACCGCCTTTGCACCCGCAAAAAAACGATCCACGACCAGTCCACCTGTGCGGACTATGGCGCGAATACCTTTTGGTAAAGCGCGTCGATAAATCCAGTCGAAGTCGAGATTTACACCGGGCAATTCGGGAGGGTGCTTACCTATCAATATCAGTATTCCGACAATACCGCGCTTCTTTTGGGTTTCCAGGGATGCGTCGATTTCATTGGTCAACATCAAGACCGCAAATGCCAGTACTGCGAAGAAGACCAGTTGGAGTTGGAGCACGACATGGGTCGTGGTATAAGGCACGTAATCTACGGGATGCGGCAACAGGTTGTAGAGCAGCGGTGGATAGGAGCCGATGACGACACAGAGTATGGCTGAGATGGTCATGGCGATCCGCATGTTGAGGGGTGCTTCGGAACAGCGAATTCCAGAATCATGCGCGAAGAAGGAAAAAAATGGAATTTTGACGCCTGCGTGGTGAAGCACGCCCGCCGATGCAAATAAGAGCACCAGCCAGATTGTCACAGCGCCACTGTCGGCCACGCCCTGCATGACCATGGATTTGCTGATAAACGCGTTGAACAGGGGTATTGCGGATATGGATGCGGCGCCTATAATACAGCAGGCACAGGTCCAGGGCATGGACTTGTAAAGGCCACCTAGTTCTGAGGCATTGATACGCCCGCTGGAGAATAAGACAGCGCCCATGGACATGAATAGCAGCCCTTTGAATAGCACGTCATTGAATGCATGCGATACTGCGCCGTTAATGCCCAGTGCGCCTCCGATGCCAATGCCCGCGACCATAAATCCGATCTGGTTGATCATGCTGTAGCTCAATACGCGGCGCATGTCATTTTCGATGGCTGCGTAGAATATCGGAAAGATGGTCATGATGGCGCCGATGTAGATGAGCAGGTCTTCACCGGCAAATCCGCGCGCGAGGGCATATACAGCGGCTTTGGTGGTGAATGCACTCAGAAATACCGTGCCCACGGGTGTGGATTCTGGATAGGCGTCGATCAGCCAGTTGTGGAGCAGGGGAAAGGCGCATTTGATTCCAAAGGCAAAAAATATCAGGTAGTGATGTCCCTCATTTAGTCCGATGTGATCAAAGGCAAGGGATTTTGTGTTTAAATAGTAGAATACCGCACCGAGCAGGAGGAGCAATCCCGACGAGATGTGCATGACCAGATAGCGCATTCCCGACCGCAGTGCCCGCTCACCGCCGCGCGCCCACACGAGGAATACCGATGTGATTGCCAGCAATTCCCAGAAGATGAATAGGGTGATCAGATCGCCGGCAAATACCGCCCCAACCGCCGATCCCGCATAGATTAATCCCGTGCCGATTTGCAACCGGTCTTTGAGATGTAGCGCGTAGATTGCGCCGATAAAAGCCGCCAGGTGGAATAGGTACCCAAATAGCATGCTCAAGCGGTCCGCGCGCAATACGGTCAGTTCGTAGCCGCCCCAGGTGATGTGCCACAGGGTGCCATCGGCAATGGTCAGCAGGTTTAAAAATCCGAGCACGGGCAAGCATACCGACGCGATGCGGCGCGGTGTGGTTGGCAGACAAAATAAAAACAGGCCGCCCGCCAGCAGGATCAGTGCGGGATGAACCTCACTCATCGTAATAGTCCTCCGACCGTAACAGCGCTTTTCTCAAGAATATGGAGCCCCAGACGATTAGTAAATAAGCGACAAATCCGTAAATGGCGTAGAATCCAAATCGGCCTTCAATTGGCAATTCGCCTTCGGCAAATGTCAGGTGCCGATGTACGATGAGGTCGGTCAGGATCAACAACCCACACCACGCGAAGAAGCCCAAAATCAGCCAGCGCACGGTGCCGAGATGGTCCAACAGGCGTTCATTCTGTTTTGGGGATTCGGGATGGTTCATGGCATGGCCTCTCCGATCATGAGCAACAGGTGCAGAACAGGTTCGGGATAGATATAGAGTACCAGGCAGCCGATAGCTGTAAATGATAAGGGGATCACACATGCAAGCGGTGCTTCGTGCAGACCGTCTGCGTGATGGTCATCGGTTGCGGACGCAAAAAATGCATAGATGGGAATGGGCAATAAATAGAGGACGTTGAGCAGGGAACTCATCAGCAATACCCCTGCGGCCACATACTGATGGGCTTCAATTGTCGCCAATACCAGGTACCACTTGCTCCACGCGCCCGCAAAAGGTGGAATTCCGATAATGCTCAAAGCACCGATCAAAAAGGCGAACATGGTAAATGGCATCTGCCGTCCAATGCCTTTCATGTCGCTAATTTCTGTTTTGTGCAAGGCCACCAGGATGGCTCCAGCACAAAAGAACAGGGTGATTTTGCCAAAGGCGTGCGTTACGATGTGCATGCTGCCGCCCAGTACACCCAGGTCATTTGCCAGTGACGCTCCCAGCACGATGTAGGATAATTGGCTGATTGTAGAGTACGCCAGTCGCGCTTTTAAGTTGTCCTTAGTCATCGCTACCAGCGATCCCACCAGAATGGTGAAGCCCGCGATGTAGGTCAGCCATTCGCTGAGGCCCGCGTCCGAAAGCAGGTCTGTGCCAAAGAGATAGACCACCACTTTCATTATCGTAAATACGCCGGCTTTTACCACGGCTACGGCGTGTAGTAATGCGCTGACAGGTGTAGGCGCGACCATTGCCGAGGGCAACCATCGGTGGAATGGCATTAACGCCGCTTTTCCGGTTCCAAAGGCATAGAGGCCGAGCAGGACGATTACAATGCCTTCACTTGCTTTGCCGGTTAGAATACCGCCCGGCGCAAATTCCAGCGTGCCGGTCAATTGCCAGGTCCACACCATGCCCAGCAACAAGAATCCCACGGAAGTACTCATCAAGATGCCCATGTATATTCGCCCGGCGCGCATGGCTTCTTCGCTGCGGTGGTGTGTTACAAGTGGATATGTCGATAGGGTCAATATCTCGTAAAATATGAAGAGGGTGAACATGTTGCGGGCAAAAGCCACGCCCAGAGCAGCCGAGATCGCAAATGCGAAGAATACAAAAAACCGCGTCTGATTTTCTTCGTGGTGCCCGCGCATGTACCCGATGGCATAGATCGTGGTGACTATCCACAAACCCGACGCGATGAGGGCAAATATCATGCCCAATGGCTCTACCTGAAATGCCAGTGATAGGCCCGGCATTACGTCTGTGACATGCGCGGCGGGCTGTGCGCCGTCCATTACCGAAGGCAGGAGTGAAAGCACAGTGCCAAAGGTCAATACAGCCGCAATCAATCCGATGGCTTCGCGCACATTGGGGCTGCGCGAGGTCAGTGCAATAAAGGGCATGCCCAGAAGCGGTAACGCGATGGATAGGAGTATGGCTGTTGATCCACTCACGGCGTTACCCCCAGTAATAATTCGGCGGCGCGTTGTGCTATGTTGACGGTTAAGTCCGTTTGAATACCAAAATACAATGTCGCTCCCGTCAAAATCCACATGGAGATCTGCATCATTAACGGTGCTTCCTTTATATTGGAATCATCATCGGCTTTCTGAAAATAGGCCACTTCAACGACGCGCCACACATATACTACGGCGAGTAGAGAACTGAGCAGGGCCAGCAGTGCTACGGGCCACCATCCGGCTTCCAGCGCGGCAAGGATCAAATACCATTTGCTGATAAAGCCCACTGTTAACGGCACGCCAATCAAGCTCAGACCTGCCAGCACAAAAGCCGCCATTGTTATGGGCATGCGTCGCCCAAGGCCCTTCCAGTCAGCGAGGTTAGATGATCCGAGGCGCAATACCACGCAGCCCACGGCCAAAAATAGGGCGGCTTTCATCAGGGCGTGATTAAACAGGTGAACAATCCCGCCGGTCAATCCGGTTATGGAAACAAAGCCGATGCCCAGCATTATGTACCCGATTTGCGCCACGCTTGAATAAGCCAATAACCGCTTTATATTGGTCTGGTATATGGCGGATAGGGATGCCACGTAAATCCCGATGAGGGATAGGGGAATTAAAAAGATGTCGAGGTTGAGTTTTTCAAATACAAATTCGGCACCCCATACGGTAAATGTGAATCTCAGAAATACGTAGATGGATACTTTTGTCGCTGTTGCAGCCAGAAAAGCCGTGACTAAAGAGGGGGCGTAACAATAGGCGTTGGGCAACCACATGTGCAACGGGAACATCGCCAGTTTGATTAACATGCCTACGGTTAAGAAGGCGAATGCGACCATTGCTGTGCGGGTTTCGAACATGGCGGGCAATCGCCCGGAGAGATCAAACATATTCAGCGTGCCGGTCATCATGTACATCAGACCGATGCCGATGACAATAAACGTGGCTCCCAGTGTGCCCATGAGGAGGTATTGATAAGATGCAGTCAGTGCACGCCGATCGCGTCCCATGGCGATGAGGGTATAGGACGATAGCGATGATATTTCCAGAAATACAAAGACGTTAAACGCGTCGCCCGTGATTGTAATGCCCATCAATCCGGTGAGGCATAGCAAATAAGCTGTATAAAACAAATAATGCTGCTTACCGGAGACTTCATCCACCACGCTCGGCTGTGCAAAAAACATCAGCACGGCGGCGATGATCGAAACCAGCAGCAGCACATAAGCGTTGATCGTATCGACGCGGTATTCAATGCCCCAGGGGGCAATCCATCCGCCTATTGCATACGAGATCACGCCTTCTTCGAGCACGCGGATGAGTAGCATAGATGCTATGCCCAAAGAGGCCAAACACACGAAAGATGCAAAAGCCCACACCAGCGTTTTTTGCCGCAATAACACACATAAGGGGGCCGATACAAGGGGTACGACGATCAACAATATGGGCAGATGCATATCAATCATTCACGCGGTCCTGTTCTATGATTTCATCTTCCTCAATTGTATCATAAGCTTCCCCAATTCGCACGACGAGTGCCAAACCCAGGGAGAGGGTTGCGATGCCCACGACAATTGCCGTCAGGATGAGTACATGGGGCAATGGGTTGGAATACACTTCAATACCTTCTTCCAAAATGGGCGCAGTGCCGCCGCTTACTTTTCCCACGGTGATATAGAGCAAGAAAACGGAAACCTGGAAGATACTCAGGCCAATCAATTTTTTGATGAGATTGGGGCGCGCAATAGCGGTGTACAATCCAATCATCATCAAGACCATACAGGCCCAGTAGTTGAATAATCCTACGGAGATCATCGCAATCGCCTCCGACCTGCAAAAGAAAAAAAGATGGCTATCATTACGGCAGCCACGGTAATACCCACGCCGAGTTCAACCAGAAAGATGCCCAGATGTTGTCCGTGCGATGCAGTTTCCGGATCCAGAGCAGTGTAATTCAGGAAATTGTAACCGAGAAATAGGGAGACCAATCCCGTGCCCGCATAGAGCAAGACGCCGAGTGCGACGAGCGTTTCAATGGTGCGGGGTTTTACAATTTTCTTTGTGGCTTGCAAGCCAAAAATGAGCGTGTAGAGCACCACTGCTGCGGCAAAAATCACACCGGCTTGAAATCCTCCTCCGGGTCCGAAGTCGCCGTGAAATTGCACGTAGAGTGCGAATAACAGAATCGGAGGAATGAACCACTTGCCCACTACGCGGGGAATACTCTGATGTCTCATTGCCCGTCCTCCTTGCGCCTGATATGTCCCAGGAGCAATATTACGCCGACGCCAGCCGTAAAAATCACGGCTACTTCACCCAGTGTATCGTATCCCCGGTAGCTCGCCAATACCGATGTTACAATATTGGGGATTCCCATTTCTTCTCCCGATTTTTCAATATAGCGATCGGCAACGTGTGTGTGAACGGGCGCATTGGGATCGCCGAACATCGGCATGTCCAGTGTGCCGTAAATAAGCGCGCTACCCGTAATGAACACCACGAGCAGTGCCAATGCGTTATTTTTTTTGGCAATTTTTTCTTCGCGCGTCGTCAATGATAATGTGCCCAGGAGGAGCACGGTTGACACACCGGCTCCGACAGCCGCTTCGGTAAATGCGACATCGACGGCGTCGAGCAATGTAAATACGATAGCCGCGAGGAAGCTGAATATGCCCAGCATCATTGCGGCCATAAACAAATTGTGCATTCGGGAAACCGCAATCGCGAGTACTATCATAAAAGACAGCAGGGCGATGTCCAGTATTTCAGTCATGCTCATTTTTCCCTTTGTTGTCGGGGTCGCTTAAAAAAGGCTTGAGGCCCGACGTAAATGCCGCTTTGCCTACCGCGTGGGTCGATGTGGGACTGGTGATGAGTAATATCACCAGAATCATCACCAGTTTTACTGTGACCGTTGTCAGGCCGCCCTGAAACATCAATCCTATGAGAACGAGGCCCGCCCCCAGTGTGTCGGTAATGCCACCGCCGTGCATGCGGCTGTAAAAATCGGGTAAGCGCAACAGGCCCAGGCCGCCTATCATGCATAGAATACATCCCGGGATAAGGCAAATCCAGCTCAATATATCGAGAATCGTCATGGTTTTTGGGTCCTGTTTTGTTCTTCGGGATCGGCACCAAGATCATTATAGGTCACAAATTTTAGAACGGCCAATGTGCCGATAAAGTTGATCAATACATAAATCAGGGCGAGATCCAGAAAATCGGGTCGGTCAGTTAAAAATCCGAGTACGGCAATAAATAATACGGTTTTGGTGCCAAACATATTTACCGATAGGATGCGATCGTACACAGTTGGCCCCAATAGGGCGCGGCAAAGTGCCAATGCCATGGTGACCACTATGCCGATCATTGCCGCAATAAACATCTCATTGCTCCAGTGCCGTCGTCACACGGCGGTCCATATCGCCGCTCTGTACATCGTCAGCGGCTTCTTTTGTCAGGGCATGTACCACAATATCTTCTTCGTCCAGGTCGAGTGATACAGTGCCGGGGGTCAGGGTTATTGAATTGGCAAAAATGACGCGACAGAGATCGGTTTTTTGCGTTCCCGTTACACGCACTATGCGCGGGGCAATGGGCAATCTGGGATTCAAAATGCGTTTTGCCACGTCGATATTCGCTTTGATAATGGCCCAAACCAGCCACGGAATATACACAATCAGGTGTCGGGCGAGATTAATCTGGATCCCTTCTTCATCTACAATATCCAGACGCCCCGCCAGATAAACGACAAAAGCGCAGGACAATATACCCATGGTGAGGACGAGTGTGTGATAAAATGAGTAATGTCCGGACAAGAGCAGCCAGAGGGCAAATGACAAAACGAAAAAAAAGATGTATCGCATATAAACCTCGGATGAAAGCGGTGAGATGTAAGAGGAGGGTACACCGCCCAACCGCCCAGTACCATAGGAACGCAATCGGGAAAGGCACAAAAAACCCACTCGTTCACTCGAATGGAGATGTGCGAACTGTCTATTTAATATTTTTCAACGCAAAAAATCAAGCGAAATATCGCGTTGTGTCCTATTTTGTAGATAGATGCATTAGAGACGATTTAATTAATAGAAAGGTATAATCAGTGTCAACTATTCTGATCGCATATCTGTTTACAGCACTCGTTTTTGGATTTTTTCTCTATTATTTTGTTTGGCGCAATCGCTATGTGACGCAGATTCGCCTATCTGTTTACAAAGTTGAAGGGCGGGTTGTGAGTATTGAGCGCGTGGTGAGAGATATTCAGGTGAATGAACATCAGGATCTGCTGGCATTAAAACGCATTGAGTGGAAGGTTATTTACAAAGATCGGAATGACAATCTCTGCGAGACCCGCTGCCGCGTTGAAGGAGGACAACTCGACTGGCATCCTCCGCTGAGTTGATTATTACACCTTTTCCGAGATGGAGACGGTGTTCTGATCTTTTTCCGCTTTTTTGCGACGTGGGCATGTAAAGCAGGCCGAGTCTTCGTCGAGGCTCTGTTCATGGGTTTCCAGGATGTCGCCACAACAACTCTGCTGCTTTTTTTTGTACTGCGCAAATGTCAACGCGCCTGCCATAAATGCAAATGCTATGATGAGAAAGATCGTCGCTGTCAATATTGTTTCCATAGTAGAGTCCTTATTTGAGCAATGCCTCAAAATTAGACGTCATTTTTTCTACGAATCCATCTCCTTGTCGCACAATCATAAATACGGCGAGATTGCGTTTTTCGGCAAATGCAAATCCCTTTTCCGGTCCCATTACGTTGATCGCTGTGGCCAATCCATCGGCGTAGGCGCAGCTTTTGTGTAGTACTGTTACGGAGGCCAGGGCATGCGTTATGGGCCGTCCTGTGCGCGGGGCAATGGTGTGGGAATATCGTATGCTGTCGCGTTCAAAATAGTTGTGGTAATCACCCGATGTCGCCATGGACATGTTGTTCAGGGCGAGTGCTTTTTGTAGTTCGCCCTGTCCCGCGGGACTCGCGATGCCAATTCGCCAGAGTTGTCCGAGGTGGTTGTGTCCCTTTGTCCGCAGTTCGCCGCCGATTTCGATAAAATAGTGATTGATGCCCAAACTGTCCAGATAACTCGCTATGCGATCTACACCAAATCCCTTGGCGATTGCGGATAGGTCGCAATAGATTTCGGGTCGTTCTTTTTTTATGGCGGGGGCAGATAGGTCAATGTGAATTTTTTCATAGCCTACCAGTGTTTTAGTAGCGTTAATTGAGTCGGGCGATGGTACGCGCTCGGGGATGGCGTTGGGTCCAAATCCCCACAGGTTGACCAGCGGCCCAATGGTGACGTCAAACGCGCCGTCGGACCAGGTGCTGATTTCTCGAGCGATGTGTAAAACATAAGCAAAGTCCGATGAGACTGCAAACCAGTCTGTTGAAGGGGAGCGATTGAATTGGGTGATTTCGGAGTTGTCCTGATAAGTGGACATCTGGCGATTGACTTCTTCCAATCGCACGTTGATTTCTCGGTCCAATACATCCGCGTCAAGAGTTTGGTCTTTTTGGACGATCTTGGCCTGAAATGTCGTTCCCATCGTAGGACCGGAGATCGTTGTCAGATGATCCTGACATCCGATTAACAGGATCGGAAATATCCATCGCCAAATTCTGTCCATTTTCCGTCACATGCCCCAAATGTCGTGTTGAAAGCTGTGTCTCTCTATCTCAGGTATTAGCAGTTCTGAATGGGAATTGGGAATTATATTACGCACACTATACCCATCGCTTCAATTCAAAATACAATTTAAAATTCAATCGCGCTGTAAATATAAATAATTTCAATAATTTATACAAGTATTATTAAACTTGTTTGACACGGCGTTTTAATCTCTTTATATTCTCCAAAACAGCGAATAATCCAACAATTCAACGAGGAGGTTGACTGTGTTGCCTAAACCCGGTTCGTAGCTGGGGTGCAATAAAATATTTGGTGGAGATTTTCGGCATATAGCCTGTGCTTTTAGGCGGGTTTTGACAACTAACACGCACACAAGGAGGAGGGCCATGCCACCAACGAATTTATGCGGCTCCGATGAGAAGTCATACTGTGAATCACTTTTGATCGAGGCCGCTTTTTTGTCCCTGAACCCATGAAATTTTTCCCCGAACTCATGGAGGTATGATTATGATCATTCAAGATATTCTCGACCAAAAAGGTCGCCGCGTGATTGCGATTGCCCCCGATCGCACATTGGATGTGGTGCTGGCTACGCTGATTCAAAATAGCGTGGGTGCGCTTGTCGTGCAGAATCGAATAGGAGATTTGCTCGGTATTATTACTGAGCGGGATCTGATGCGCGTGGTGTATAATGGCGCGGATTTGCAGGCTGTGCGCGTTGAAGATGTGATGACGCGCGATCTTGTGACAAGCAATCCGGATTCCGATATCGAATATGTGATGGCAGAGATGACAGAGGGGCGATTCCGGCACATGCCGATTGTTGATGAGGTAGGTCGTCTTGCTGGCATTGTGTCGATTGGCGATATTGTTAAAGCCAAGTTGGAATCTGCTGAGGAAGAAGTGATGATATACAAGGATTTTGTCACGCTGGATTGGCGGGCATCGTAACACAGGAGGTTGATGTGTCTGAAGAACTACCCGACAAAAAAGTCTTCGGTTGCTGGGTGAACCGAAGACTTTTTTTATGTACTTTTAATGAACTGATCTGGTCCAGATTACCCGCCAAAGTCGTCGAATAAGATATTCTCGGGTTCCACACCCATATCGTCCAGCATATCCATACATGCAACTAACATTAGCGGGGGACCGCAGATATAATATTCACAGTCTTCAGGGGCTGGATGATCTTTCAAATATTCATCGTAGAGTACCTGGTGAATAAACCCGGTCAAGCCCGTCCAATTGTCTTCCGGCATGGGATCGGATAATGCCACATGCCATGTAAAGTTGTCGAAATCGCGCTGCAATCCGTCGAAGTCATCGACGTAGAACATTTCATTCAGGCTGCGCGCGCCATACCAGAAGGTTACCTTGCGGTCTGTTTCTATGCGTTTGAATTGATCGAAGATGTGCGACCGCATGGGTGCCATGCCTGCGCCGCCACCGATGAAGATCATTTCGGCATCGGTTTCTTTGGCGAAAAACTCGCCGTAAGGTCCCGAGATGGTTACATCATCGCCGGGTTTTAGATCAAAAGTCCACGACGACATTTTGCCCGGCGGAATGCCCGTTGTGCCCGGCGGCGGGGATGCCACGCGGATGTTGAGCATGATGATCCCTTTTTCTTCGGGATAATTCGCCATTGAGTACGCGCGGAAGACGGGTTCATCTACTACCGAGACATTGTCCCATACGTTGAAATGATCCCAGGTGCCGCGAAACCGGTCTTCACCGTCGGCGGCTTTGATGTCGAAGTCGCGGTAGTCAACGGTGTGGGGCGGGCATTCGATTTGAATAAAACCACCGGCTCGGAATCCGACGTCTTCCCCTGGGGGTAGTTCGAGAACGAGTTCTTTGATGAATGTGGCGACATTGTAATTTGAGATTACTTTGCAGTCCCACTTTTTGATGCTAAATACTTCGGCGGGCACTTCGATATCCATATCGCCCTTTACCGTGACCTGGCACGAAAGCCGACACCCTTCCCGCGCTTCTTTGCGGTTGATGTGCGATAGTTCGGTGGATAAGATATCGCCTCCCCCGTCATTGATCGTCACTTTGCACTGTCCACAGGTGCCGCCTCCGCCACATGCGGAGGATACAAAAATTCTATTGTCGGCCAATGTGTTGAGCAATTTGCCGCCTATGGGAACAGCAATGCTGTGGTCGGGATCGTCGTTGATGGTGATGTGCGCCTGTCCTGAGGCAACCAATCGCGATCTGGCAATGAGTATAACCGCTACCAGCATCAGTACAATGGTGGTAAACATCCCTACACCGAGTAAAATCAGCCTTACGTCTTCCATATTATCTCCACGCTTGCCTGGATCTAAAGTTGAATCCCCGAAAAGAGCATAAATGCCATTGCCATCAAGCCCACGGTCATAAATGTGATGCCCAGCCCGCGCAATGCAGGTGGCACGTTGCTGTATTTCATTTTTTCGCGTATGCCTGCTAACCCGACAATGGCAAGTGCCCAACCCGTGCCACTGCCCAGCCCAAAGACGACGCTTTCTGAAAAGTTAAAGTCGCGTTCGACCATGAGCAATGAACCGCCCAGGATGGCGCAGTTCACTGTGATAAGGGGTAAGAATATGCCCAGGGCGTTGTACAGGGTGGGTACGTATTTGTCCAGTACCATTTCCAGAATTTGAATCATCGCGGCGATGACGCCGATATATGTGACCAGGCCCAAAAATGTGAGATCCACATTTGGCAAACCCGCCCAGGCGAGCGCGCCTTCGGTCAGGACATGGGTAAAAATGAGATTGTTGATCGGCACTGTAATCGTCTGCACCACGATCACCGCAATGCCCAGGCCCACAGCGGTTGTCACCTGTTTGGAGACGGCGAGGTATGTACACATGCCCAAAAAGAAAGCGAGGGCCATATTTTCGACAAAAACGGCTTTGACAAATAAGCTGATATAGTGTTCGGCCATTTTAATCCTCTTCCACTTGCTCGGGTTTCCACGCGCGCACAACCCAGATGAAGAACCCGATTAAGAAAAACGCACTCGGCGATAATAACATCAAGCCGTTGGGCATGTACCAGCCGCCTTCGGTGACGAGTGGCAAAATGTCAACGCCCAGAAGTTTACCCGATCCCAGAAGTTCGCGGAAAAATCCCACCACAATTAAGATGGTGCTGTAACCCAATCCATTTCCCAGGCCGTCTAATAAGCTGTGCGTGGGTGGATTTTTCATTGCAAATCCTTCGGCGCGTCCCATGATGATGCAGTTGGTAATGATCAGTCCGACAAAGATCGACAATTGCTTGGATATGTTGTAAGCAAATGCCTGAATAGCCTGGTCGGCGATAATCACAAGCGAGGCAATAATGGTCATTTGAACGATGATGCGCACGCTGGATGGAATGTGATTTCTGATCAGGCTTACCGATATATTGGAGAGCGTTATAACAAAGATGACCGCCAAAGACATGACGATTGAGGTCTCCAGCTTTGTGGTCACCGCGAGTGCCGAACAAACTCCCAATACCTGACGCCCGATGGGGTTGTCATCAAAGATGGGCGTCCATACCAGGCTTTTGGCTTCTTTCGCCGTCAAAGACGGAGATGGTGGCACTTCTGGCGCTTGTTCTTCCCTTTCGATTACTTCAGCCACGAGCACCTCCTTGTTTTAGTGTGTCTAAAAATCGACCGTATCCTTCGTTGCCCAACCAGTACTTGAGCATACTGTCTAATCCCCGTGTGGTGATGGTCGCTCCCGATAGACCATCGACCTGGTATTTTGCTTTTGCACTTTTGGGATTGACCTGGCCTTTGATTACGGAGATAGCGACATTGCCTGCATCGTCAAATGCCTGTTTGCCTGGCCATAATCCCTTCCATCTGGCGTTATCCACTTCGCCACCCAGTCCCGGGGTTTCACCGTGTTCGTAAAATGTGATGCCCTGAATGCTTTGCAGATCATTGCCCAGAGATACAAAGCCGTAGAGCGTGGACCAGAGGCCATAGCCGTAGATGGGCAAGATAATGCGCTGCAATTTGTCGTTTTCCATCACTTTATAGACGAAGATGTATTTCGGACGGTTGCGAATATTTGCAATGTCTCTATCAGAGTCAACAGAACGCCCAAAAGTGGGGTCGGCGGCCATTTTTTTCAGGTCATAAGTATCTACGTCGATGCCATCGGGATATTCTTCGCTGTTCAAGATCTGCCCCGTGTCCAGTTCAATGAGCAGTGGTACGACCTTTTTTTCGTAAACGGACTGGACATTGACCGAGGGGTCGTACAATCCACCCGCAATCAGAATATTTTTTACTTTGTCAAGGCGTTTGTTTTCTTTCCGGATATCGTGTAAGGATACCGCAAATAGTGAGACAAAAAGAGAACAGACCAGACAAAGGGCCACCGCAACAAAGATCGTTTTTTGGATGCTGTCATTCTGCACGGGCCAGTCTCCTTTTGATATTGCGGTCGATAAAGACGCGGTCGATGATGGGCGCGAATACGTTGGCGAATAATATGGCCAGCATGATGCCTTCGGGATAGGCCGGGTTGGTTACTCGGATCAATACTGTCATGACGCCTATTAAGATGCCATAGACCCATTTGCCCTGGCGCGTCATGGCCGCGCTGACTGGATCAGTTGCCATGAATACGGTACCAAATGCAAAGCCGCCGATGACGAAATGCCAGGCCGGAGATACGTTGAGTAGCGGGTTGGTGGTGCTGCCGATCCAGTTGAAGAATAGTGCAGATACGATCATGCCGATGGTTACGCCGGCCATGATTTGCCACGAGCCAACGCGGGTTAGTATCAAGACGCCTGCGCCCAATAGACAACAAAGGGTTGAGGTTTCTCCCATGGATCCCGGGATCAGACCGATAAAGGACTCCCACCAGGTGTAGTCCAACTGGATGTGGGTGTCGGCATAGGCCGCCAATGGCGTTGCCTGGCTGTATCCATCGACGGCGATCCAGACTGCATCGCCTGAGATTTGCGCGGGATAGGCAAAATAGAGAAATGCGCGGCCCGTGAGCGCGGGGTTTAAGAAGTTCATTCCCACGCCGCCGAAAATTTCTTTGCCTATGACGACGCCAAAGATGATGCCTATGCCTACCTGCCACAGGGGTATCAGGGGCGGCATTGTCAGGGGGAATAGTGTGCTGGTGACGAGAAATCCCTCGTTGATCTCGTGTTTGCGAATGACAGCGAAGATGGCTTCGCAGATGCCGCCCGCGGCTATGGTTACGAGTTGTACGGGTACAAAATAAATGGCGCCTATTGCAAAACAACTGAGTATGTCGGAGGGCAGGAAAGACAAGCCCAGTGTCTGGGCGAGATAGACGTGCCAATCGCCAGTGCCGATTGCGCCGATGTTTTGATAGGCCAGGCTCGCTTGCAAGCCCGTGTTGTACAGGGCAAATAAAATACAGGGTTGTAGCGAAAGGACGACTGTGATCATCATGCGCTTCAGGTCCATGCCGTCGCGCACATGGGCATCTGCCTGGGTGACTTCGCCGGGGGTGTAAAGGAATGTATCCCCGGCTTCGTAAAACGGATATAGTTTTTCGAGTTTGCCGCCTTCTTCGAAGTGTTCGGCCTGTTTGTCTAATAAATCGCGTAGGGGCTTCACTTTCCTTACTATCCTTCCTTTTCAATTTCGGTGAGATTTTCGCGCAGAATAGGCCCAAAATCCATTTTTGATGAACACGAGAATGTGCATAGTGATAGGTCTTCTTCCTCCAATTCCAGTATGCCGAGTTTTTCGGCGTCGTCGAGGTCGCGGGTGACGAGTGCCCGAATCAAAAAGTTGGGCAAGATGTCCAGCGGCATGACGTCGTCGTAATTGCCGTGCGGCACGAGTGCGCGATGGCTGCCATTGGTGGAGGTGTTCAATTTGAGGCGCTGGCCGAAGAACATTTTGGACAGTGCCAGGTTCTTGATGGTGAAAAATTCGAATCCCGGCGTGAGCCAGCCCAAAAAGGCGCGTTTGTTGCCTTCTTCAAGTGCGGTAATTTGCTGGTGATATCGCCCCAAAAAGGCGCGAGTTTCATCTGTTTTGCGCCCGGAGAGTACAGAGCCGCTGATGACCCGGTTTTCGACGTTTTCGAGTTCGTCTTCTACGAGGTCCGTTATTGAAGCACCCAGGCGGGTGCGGATCAATTTGGGGTGTTTTACTGTTGGTCCGCCCAGAGCGACTATGCGCTCGGTCATGATCCGCCCGGTTGTGAACAGATGCCCCCATGCTATGACGTCCTGAAGGCCGATGTGCCAGACTGTTTTGTTGCGGTGGACGGGGTCTAAGAAGTGGATGTGCGTGCCGACCAATCCAGCGGGGTGGGGACCGGTAAATTCTTCGATCTGGACGCGATTATCGTCGATTTCGGGCAGGTCCAATTCGGGGTCTCTGCAGAGAAAGATCGTCCCATCCATGAGTTTTGAGACGATTTTGAGGCCCAGTGTGAAATTTTTTTCCTGTCCGGCTAATACACGCGCCATGTCCGGGGCGAGAGGATTGGTGTCCATGGCGTTGACAAAGATGGATCGGGGTTCTGTCTCGGGATCGGCTACTTTGCCAAATGGCCGCGCTCTCAAGGCGGTCCACTGTCCGGATGCGATGAGTTGTTTTTTGACTGTTTCCCTGTCCAGGTTGTCGATTTCATCTTCTCGATGGGATTCAAAGGTGACTTCGTCATTGCCTTCCAGGCGGATGACCATGGATAAAAAGGCGCGTTTTATTCCCCGGTTTATGGCGATGACCTCGCCTGCACCGGGTGAGGTATAGAGAACACCTTCCATTTTTTTGTCGGTGAACAATACATCGCCGAGTTTGACGCGATCTCCCACTTGAGCCGCGATTGTGGGGCGCATGCCTACATAATCTTCACCTGAGAGTGCTATGGATTGGACGGGCTTGCCATTTTGTACTGTGGATTGATCGGGTACGCCGCTAATGGGAAGGTCGAGTCCTTGTTTAATTTTTGTCAATGCCATGGGGTCCTCAATTTTTTCCAATAAAAAAAAGCAACCACAACTGTCGCAGCCTTAATAAACAAGGGGGGAGACAGATAACGCGGTTGCTGTTTTGCAGGTGCTATAAGCATCTGCAGGCATTGGAAACAAATCCATCGTAGTCCAGATAAAGAACAGATGTGTTGTTCAAAAATGCAATGGTTTTCTTGTTTGCGAATAAATTTATTATAAGCGTTTTTAATTGTCAAGCAAAAGGCGTTGTATCAGGAGAAATAAATTATGTGAGGGTTTTCAGGGCACAGAAAGGGAACCCGTATGTTTCCCAATCCGTCATAAAGTTCAATAGAAGATTTGCGCTTGTGCAAATGGGCCCAATAGGGTATGTATGAATACGGCAAGAAGGTTCTCGAAAATTTTTATAGAAATGGATGCGATGTGAAATACGCGATATTCAATTTGTGGATTGTTTTGCTTCTGCCATCCGCGGGATGGGCAACTTCAGAGGTGGCGGATTCGCTGTCTGTTCTGGAGGAAGCCGTGAAGGTTGTGCCAAAAGATGGCAATGCCTGGGTCAGGTTGGGCAATGTGTATCTGAATGCGGGGGAGATCGAGAAGGCCGATAATGCGTTTCGCAAGGGGATTCGATATGCAGGGTCGGCAGAGGCTTATGTTGGTTTGGGGCGGGTGTTTATGGCGCGGGGACGGACGCGGGCGCGACAGGGGTTGCCGTATTTTCGGATGGCGCGGGCAAAGGATCCGAAGTCGATAGATGCCGAGTTGTATCTGGCGCGGGCAAAGGTGATGCTGCGCGATCTGGATGCCGAGGATGCATTTCGCCGCGTGATTGCACTGGCGCCGGATTACGCGCCGGTGTATCTGGAATTGGCGGATTGGTATGTGAATAACAATTACGAGATGTATTACGACGAGATTCGCCTGCTGTACGAAAAGTATTTGAGGCTGAGGCCGGGTGATGTCGAGGCGCTCTACGGACTGGCGGTGTCTTATACGGAGGAGCACAATTACCGGTCTGTCGTTGAGATTGGCGAGATGGCGTTGATGAAGAATCCGGGTGAGGCGCGATTGCTGGCGCTGCTTGCACAAGCTTATGCAGGTCTGGGTGATCCGGATCGGGCGTTGGCGTTGTTCGCGGAGTATTTCAATGTGATTCCGGCAGGAGAACAGGCGCTTTACAAAGATTTGCAACTGGTGGCAAGGCCGGAGGAGTTGCAAGAATATGAATTGCTGCCAGAAGATGAGCGCGCAGCGTTTTTGGCGACGTTTTGGCGCAAGCGCGATTTGACGCTGATATCGGGTGGTCTTGCGCGCGAGGCAGAACACTATCGCCGGGTGTGGTTTGCACGGACGCATTTTGCAAAAGCTGTGCAGCCGTGGGACAGGCGTGGCGAGGTGTATATTCGGTTTGGGGAGCCGGATTATCGGTCGCGGTCACACGCGCCCAATGCGGTGCCGAGTGCCGAGGCCGAGGCGGTGAAGGAGCGATTGGCTCTGGATATTGAGGGTGGTTTTGTAGCGTCGGGTGAAATGACTGCGGAGTCGTTTTTTGGCGGTGTGGAGGATGAACAGCCGGTGGGGGATTACGAGGGTGTTAATCTGGTTGAGCCTGTTTATCCCGTGTCGTTTAACGAGCGGTCGGTGCCGTGGGAGTCGTGGATTTACACGCAGGTTGGCGGCGGTGTGGAGTTTGTGTTTGTGGATGAGTTGCTCAATGGCAAGTGGCAGTTTCCTTCGCTGCCAGATGGTACGCGCATGTCGGGTGAGCGATTGTCCGCGCTTTTGCGAATCCATCCGGGCGCGGTGTTGAACGATGTGGTGGCTTCCACACCGGAGTATTTTGATTTGCCGCCGGGGATTGAGCCGCTGGCGTTTTATTACGATGTGGCGCGTTTTAGAGGAGAAGAGGGCAAGACCGGGGTCGAGGTGTATTACGGGGTGCCGACGCTGGAGGTGGGTATTGAAAATGAGAATGGGCATGTGCGCCGTTCGGTGGTGATTTCAGACGATGAGGGTGAGGAGGTGTTTCGGACGCGGGATGATTTGTATTTTGGGGGTATTGATTCCGGGCAGTTGAAGAGAGGGACATTTGTGCCCGATGTGGCTTATCTGGAGGTGCCACCTGGGACCTATCGCATGGCGGTGCATTTGACCGATGTAAATTCGGGTAAGTGGGGGGTTTATGTGCAGGATCTGGAAGCGCCGGTATTTTCCGATTCACTGGCGATGAGCGATCTGGAACTGGCGTGGTCTATTGGCGATGAGGAGAGGTTTCACGACAAGTACCTCAAGGGCGATGTGTGGGTGATGCCGATGCCGTCGCGTAGCTTTGTGAATGATCGCAGTGTGTTTGTCTATTATGAGGTCTATAATTTGCAACGCGATGAGTTTGGACAGACGCGATACAAGGTGTCCTATACGATTCAGCAGGATGTGCGGTCGGGGTCTTCGATTTTTGGGCTGTTGAGTGGGGGATTCAAAAGATTGATGGCGAGGAATAGAAAACCACAGGTGGCGGTGAGTTATGAGCATGTGGGGCGAGATGTGTGGGAGCCGATCCATCTGGAGCTGGATTCAAAAAAGATGATTCTGGGCCTCAATCAGGTTGAGGTTGAGGTGACGGATTTGTCGAGTGGTCAATCCGTGAAGCGCGAGGCTATTTTTAGATTGGAACCACCGCCAGTGGCCGAGAGACAACGGCGAATTCAGGGCGATGATGTGCGGCAGGGTAGGGGCGGGAGGCGGGGTGGTGAACGACGGCGGTAGAGGCGAGTTTTCAGGGAAAAACGAGAGGCGATCACACAACTGTGATCGCCTTTTTTTATGCGCCGGGTGGTGTCCATCCCAGATCGCCGAACCGTCGGGAGGTCAGAGCGCGAATCTCACGGGCGCGAGCGAGGGTTTCGTCGCGTTCTTCCTGGAGGGGTCCGGGACGATAGACTTTGCCAGCCCGGATGGTGAGTACGGGATGGATGTTTTTGCGGCCAATTTCCAAATTGTCTCTGACGTCGTGAAATTGGAATTCGCCTTCGCGGATTTCAAAGGCCGATAGGTCTGCGACGGTGCCGATTTTGAGGGTGCCCAGATGGTCGCTTCTGCCAATGGCGGCTGCAGCTGCGGTGGTGGTTTGGCGGACGATGTCGGGGAGTTTGATGCCCAGGTTGAGCAGTTTGGAGGCGGTTTCCGGGAGGCTGTAAACGGGATCGTTGATTGAACCGGAGTGGATGTCGGTGCTGATGACGTCGGGGAGAAAGTCCTGGGCGAGGGCTTTTTTGGCGGTTTCAAAAAGGAAACTGCCGCCGCCATGGCCGACGTCGAAGAGAATTCCCTGCTGGCGGGCCTGGTGGACTTCGGGGCGGATGTTGTGCTGGCGGTTTAAAATGGTGTCACCAATGGTGGCGTCTCCGTCTCCGCGATAGCAGTGGGTGACGATGTCGCCCGGGCGCAGTTCGGCCAGGATGTCGGAGAGGGCGACGCCAGCACCCATGTGGACCATGACGGGTGTGTGGGACATGTCAGCGGCCCTAACGGCCAACTGTAAGGGGACGATACCGTTTTCTCCGGTGATGGTTTTGCTGATGCGCACTTTGACGCCTACGCAGGTTTCGGGATAGGTGTGGACGACGTAGGCGGTGCGTTCGGGGTCGGCGTATTTGATGTCGGTCATTTCTCCGATGGGCCCGTAGGTAAGACCGATGCCGCTGATGTGGATAAAGGTGAGAATCTGGGTGCGAGCAGGGGTGGCGATGAAGTCGCGGAAGGCGAGGAAATTGGCCCAGCCGGGACTGCCGGCGTCAACGATGGTGGTGACACCGGTGGCGAGACAGAGGGCATCGGCTTGAATTCCCCAGGTTGTTGCGCCGGCAAAGACGTGGGCATGGATATCGATCCAGCCGGGGGTGAGGATTTTGCCACTAAGGTCCAGGGTTTCTCTGGCGGAATCGGTGATGGATTCGGAGAGGGCGGCAATGGTGGCGTTTTGGATGGCGACATCGCGGATGGCGTTGAGGTTCTGAGAGGGATCAATGACCGTGGCGTTTTTCAGGAGGAGGTCGTAGGGCATTGGGAGTCTCCTTTTTATTGTATTTATCCCCTGCGGTCACTCCAGATATTATCGGCGTCAATGGGTTCTTCTGTGTGGACAATGCCCTGATTATCGATGCCCAGGACGGGCAGTTCTTCGTGGTAATTGGCATAAGGTCCCCACATGACGGCGAGTTGCTCAGGTGTCATGCCGTCGGTGATTGACTGATCCCAATAATTTTTGGGTGGTGCAACTTCTTCCGCGGTTCCCTGCCGGGCAGACGTTCTGCTGGTGTATTTGTAGAGGATGGATCGGCGCTGGTGTTCTGCTTGCCAGGGCAAGGTGCCGTGCGTTTGCGCGCCGTCCATAAAAAAGAGGACATCTCCCGCTTTCATAGTGGGTTGAACGAGTACGTCCATGTCGCTTTTGAAGTATTTGAGGTCTTCGGGTATGACGTATTTGGATTTGTGAGATCCCGGTACAGCGACAAATCCGCCATCGCCTTTGCCGACGTCTGATAGTTGATAGGAGACCGTGACGCCGCCGCAGTGCATTTCGCCGTTTTGATTGCGATAGGCCACATAGGGTTTGTGGCGGTCGCCCGATCCGTGCAGCCGGAGGCCATCTACGCCTTTGACGTGACCGATTAACTCGGGGCCGTGGTCCAGGCGAAAGCCGCGACCGCACATTTTGTTGAGGCGAGATACGATCTGGGGGTGGACGAGCATTTTCCTGAAGGGATCGGAATACGGCGAAGGCATTTCCAGGAAATAGGGATGCTTGTTGCTGGTTCTGACGACTGTATTTGTCCGAACATCGGGTCTTCCGGGCAGGTCGTCAGAGTCCTGGATTTTTAGAATTTCTCGGGTGTAATAGTCGATGGCTTCATTTGCCTCTGCGATTTCATCGGGGCTGAGTACTTGAGGTACGACGAGATGCCCGGTGAGGTCCCAGAAGTATCTTTCCTTTGCGTCCATTGCGGGGGTCCTCGCATTTTTACTCCGGAAGTAGAGTCCGTAATGAACTTCAAAAACGTCCGAAATTCAAGATAAAAAAGCGGTCAGTGTTGTATCCGTTGTTTTGCCAGCGCGACTGCGCCGAGAAGGACGGATCGGTTTTTGAGTTTGGCTGGGGCGATTCTGAGGTTTGGACGGTGAACCGGCATGAGGAATCGACGGGTTTCTCTTCGCAGCGGTTCAAATAGGATGCGTCCCGCGTTTGAGACGCCGCCTCCGATGACGATGACGTCGGGGGCGAATGCGTTTATGGCCATTGCCAGACCCTGCCCGAGGTCGGTGCAGATTTCATCGACGAGTGCTCTGGCATAAGGGTCTCCAGAACGCGCGGTGTCGAATAGGGTTTTGGCTGTGATGGGGTTGTTGTTTGCGATTCGTGTGATTGCGATGCCTTTGCGCGGATGTTTTTGCACCGCTTCTGTTGCGCGTTTGCCGATGGCAGTGCCAGAGCACAGGGCTTCGAGGCAACCGCGATTGCCGCAGTCGCATTGGGGTCCGTCGCGCAAGATGGGCACATGGCCGAGTTCGCCGGCATATCCGTTGCCACCGCGGTAGATTTCGCCGTTGATGATGATGCCCCCACCAATGCCAGTGCTGACCGTGTAGTAGATGATGTGGCGACTGTTTTTACCCGCGCCAAAAGTAAATTCTCCCAGTGCGCCCACGTTGGCATCGTTGTCGATTATTGCGGGTACGCCGAGGTGTTGTTCGACAATTTTCGGTAGTGGGCAGTCGTCCCATCCTAAGACGTGGGTGGAGTTGACGATGCGCTGTGTGTCGAAGTTGACGGGGCCGCCAAATCCTATGCCACAGGCCAATACGGATGATTGTGCGATCAGTGTTTTGCTTGTGGCGAGTATGCGGTCAATTCGTTTGTCAGCGTGGTCTGCGCGATCTGTTTGGTGCTGGATGTGTTTGATGACGCGACCGTCGAGCGTGGCAAGGGCCAGGCCAAATTGGGTGCCGCCGATGTCAATGGCGAGGATCATGATGTGGCTCCAGATGGCAATAGTGTGCGGCGCACGAGCAGGGCAATGATGCCTGAGATGGCAATGGCTGTGACCATGGAGATGGATGAGGCGCTGTAAAATTGACTGAAGAGGGTGACAAATAATCCGGCTGTGCTCATTTGTATAAATCCCATGAGGGCGGAGGCGAGTCCGGCTTTTTCAGGGTAGGGTACGATTGCGCCGGCCATTGCCTGGGGGCGCACCATACCGCCGCCTATTGTGAATAAACACATTGGGCCGATGATGGTGATGACCGAAAATGTGCCCGCGAGTTTGAGTCCAAGTAGGAGCAGGCCCGCGCCTGCTGCGATCAGGCTGCCAATTTGAATGATGCGTGCACTGCCGAGGCGGTTGTTGAGACGGCCAGATAAAAATGCACCGATCATGAGGCCCACGGCGACGGATCCAAAACAGAAGCCGTAGAGTTGGGGAGAGACGCCCAGTTCGGTGATGAGTACAAAAGATGAGTTTGTAATAAAGGCAAACATGCCCCAGAAGAGGATGGCGACCATAAAGGTATATCCGAGGTACTGACGGCTGCTGAGGAGATCGCGGTAATTGGCTATCATGCGCGTTGGGTTCAGGGCTGTGGGGTCTATCATGTTATTGGTTTCGGGTACTGCCCACAGGTAGCCGAAGAAGAACAGGGCACCCAGCGCGCTGAGTACGACAAAGACGGCGTGCCATCCAAAATGGGCTTGTAAAAATCCACCGATTACGGGTGCGAGTATGGGGGCGAGGGCAATGGCTGTGGCCATGTAGGACATTATTCTGGCGGCGTGGATTTCGCCGTATATGTCGCGTACGACAGCGCGGCTTACAGAAGGGCCACTGCCTCCGGCAAATCCCTGTAATACACGGGCTGTGATGAGTGCGCCCACTGTGGGGGCAAATAGGCAACCCAGGCCCGCGAGGGCGTAACAGGCAAGGCCGATGAGCAAGATGGGGCGGCGGCCATATCGGTCAGAGAGGGGACCAAAGACGAGTTGTGCTGCGCCCAGTGCTATTAAGAAGAAGGTGACGGCGGGCTGGATGTGGGTGGGTTGGGTTTGAAATTCCCGTACCATTGCCGGCATGGAGGGCAAAAACATGTCAATGGACAGGGGGGGCAGGCCAGACAGGCCGGTTAGTAAGATGGGTATGAGGATGCGAGAGGTGGGAGATTGTTGTTCTGCGCTCAAATTATGCCCTTCCGCTAAATCAGAGACATGATGAACCATATAATGAGGATGGCGACAAAGGGCGATATGTCCAGGCCACCCAGGTCGGGCAACACGCGGCGAAGGGGTACGAGTACGGGGTCTGTGATGGCGCATATTATTCTGATGAGTGGATTGTACGGGTTGGGATTTATCCATGAGATGAGTGCTCGCGCTATGATGATGTAGCCGTAGATTTTGAGGAGAGTTACTAAGAACATAAGAGGACCTTTCGCAATGGGGTTAAAAAGAAGATTTGATAAATTATCAGTTTGCGCGAGAAATGCAACGGAAAAGACGGGGCTAATCGGCGCGTGTTTTTTGGGTGCCAGAGGTTTTTTGGGCATTGCACACGTTGGGAAATTTTGGTATTAATAAGCGATTGTCATCGCGGCATGCTTAAAGCCGCGATCCAGAAGGTTTTTAGCTGACTACTGAGAACTTTGTGATGCGCTCTGTATATTTTTTTCTTCTGATCTGTCTTTTGCCGCTTCAGGCACTGGCAAGTTCGCCACCCTACCAAAAAGTCGCCGATGTTTCGCTTGCTGGCTCCCTTTCTCTCCAGCATTATCGCCTCGCCAATGGCCTTCAGGTTGCGATTGTGGAAGACGATACCCGACCCGTTGTGACGTGCCAAATCGCCTATCGCGTAGGGTCTTCTCACGAAGCACCCGGCCGGCAAGGCATGGCGCATCTGGTCGAGCACCTCGCACTGGATCGCTCATTCTTAGAATCGCTCTATCTTTTGGGTGCGCCACACGCCAATGCCAGTACGTCTAAAGATGGTACAAAATACTACGCGACTGTTCCCAAAGCGCAGCTGGATACACTGATTGCCTATTTTGCACGGGGTATGACACGGTTTGATGTTTCGCAGGAAGCATTCGATCTCGAAAAAGAGGTCGTTCTGGCTGAATGGGCGAGAAGTGCAAGTCTTGCGCGTCGGCTTTTGTATAAAAAGCTATATGCCCGCATGTTTGCGGGACATCCCTATCAGTACGATATTCTGGGCCATCGAGATACGATTAAAACTTTTACTCTGGAGGAAGCGACCGCATTTCACAAGCGTTATTACGTGCCGAATAATGCGTGTCTCGTAATTGTCGGCGATGTGAATAGGGCTGATATTTTGCCCGTTGTGGTTCAACATTTCGGGGAGATTCCAAAGCGCGAGGGGTTTATTCACGATGATATTGATACGCTGGATAGCGCGTCTGTACCTCAGGATTCCACGCAATCTACAAGTGATCTGCATTCTTCTGTTTGGGGTGTCTGGCATATTCCAACAGATACGCACCCGGACTGTCATCCTTTGTATTTGTTTGATAAAGTTCTTTTTGAAGGTGAATATTCTCTTGCGCGCCAAAGACTAATTGGTTCAGGAAAAGTTCTTGGAGTCAACTCCTATTTTCTTTTTTTACGCGATAAAGGGCTGTTTTATTTTTATGCCGATTTACCTTCGGGTGCGCGTTATGAACGTGTGGTTTCGGCCATGCATCAAATTATTCAGACGGCTGTCGATTCTTTGTCTGAGGAACATCTTTTACTGGCGAGAAACGAAGCGCGTAAAGATCTGTACTACATGATGACCAGTCAATCCCGTCTGGCAAATGCGATCTCTTATGGATTCATTTGCACCAATGACCCTGCCTTTGATCTCAAGTGGATGCAGAATTTCGATGGTGTTACCGCGGCGGATATCAAGCGGGTGGCAAAGCAATATCTTTTGGACCAGCCGCCCCATACCTTTGTCCTGGTCTCTTTTGAGGAGTCAGTATCATCATGGAACGTGTGGCTTTATGTTGGTGTTGTGTGGGTGCTCGTGGGACTGGGAGGATTCTGGTACTGGCGACGGCGAGTACTTGCGGTTGGATTATTGGCAGTCCTTTGCAATGTTTCAGCAGCAGATGCGGAAATTCCCAATCACAAAATATATTATGTCCAGGATACGCGCGTGCCGCAAACTCGGCTTTCAATGAGGTATTATACAGGGGGGAGTCTGCAGGAGACAATGGAGACACGCGGTTTGTCTTTTGCGTTTTTTCGCGTGATTAATCTGACATTACACGGAGAAGATAAAAAAGAAATGGACCGGCTTGGCGCAGAGTTCTGGTTCAATATTTCTAACTTATATACCACCGTTAACCTGACTGTGTTTAGCGAAAATTTGGATGCGGCTTTGAGACATCTGAAAGCGATGATAGAAGATCTCAGATTCTCTGAAGAACTGCTGAACAGAGAACGGGCACGGATCATAGACAAATTTGAGGATTATATCGATGATCATGATGTGACAGAGACTTTGCGCTATCACCTGTACAAATACGATAAAGACCGGCGAGTAGGTACGCGCACAGCACTTGAAAATTTGACAGCACAGGACTTGCAACAATTTTGGGATCAAACCTTGCGCGCACAAGTCCTCTTTTTTAGGGTAACTTCCGATCTGAGTAAGTCGGAAATTGAACGGAGTTTACGGGTGATGACGGATAACCGACATCGGAATGGTTTTTCGCCACATCCTCGACCAGAACGCAAAGAAATTACGGGCATGCATGTTTTAATTTCTCAAAGTAGTCATCTAACTGATCTTTGTAATTGGCTAACCAATGGCTTGCCCCGCACAAATGAGGATTGGTTTGCACAAGCGGTTCTGGTCAATGCGCTAAACCGGCTCTTGTTTATTCGGCTTCGAGACCAGAAAGGCTGGTGTTATTCGGTTGGCGTGAGTATTCAGGAATGGACGTCGCCGCCAATATTACATTTTTGGGCTGATCCTCGCGATGTTTATACCCCTGAGCTTGTTCCCGAGATGTTTCGGTTGATGCACCATTGTTTGTCCGAGCCAGATTTTTGGGCGCAGGTGGAGAAAGGTCGCGAAAGACTCAAGCGGGCGTATCATTTGCAACTCGGTCCGCAGACCAGGCTCGGCCAGCAGGTGCGCTATGATCGCGATGGGGTGCCCGCTCTTTCGCTGGAAGAATACGAGTCGGCTATTGATGGCGTGGCAGAGGAGGATATTCGCCGCGTTTTCAGGCGACTGTTGAACTATCAGGTCAAGAATTTTTTGATGCTTTTTTACGGGGATGTTGATCGCATTAAGGACGCATTGAGGCGGGGGTATATCATGGGCAGGACAACGGTTTTTGATATTCAGACTCTGATTGAGGAATAATTTCCTTTTATCCTCTTGACGATATTTTTGAAGTTGGGTATGTTTATGCACAGCGGGTTGCCTCAGCATTTCTGTTTATTTCCTCCCTCCCGATAAATAGAGTGCTGTTGGTAGCCCGCTTTTTTTATTGACAGGGTTATTTTTGGAATTTATTTTGCTTTTGTAGCAACAGTATGACGCCTTTGAGGGTGTCGGGAGGGAGCCCTCAAAGGCTTTTTTATTTATAAAAATAAAGAGGCGCCGGTCGGGAGGGAATAACCAGCGCCTCAAGGGATGTTGCATGGTACCGGATTAGACGCATTTGTACAGAAAAGAGTTCCAAGAAAGAGTAACGGCGTTGACTCAGCCGGGGTATAGGAGTCAACGCCGATATTTTTGCGACACGCTTTGTCGCATATTCTTTTACTTTTAAGGGCTGGAAAGGTTCCCGAATGGTGTGATTTTTTGTTGGTTCAAACGAGTTTTGTCTTTTTGTGTTATGGTGTATATTGTTGATTCTCTAAAAGATGTAATCATGGAGAAGATATGCTGAATAAAAAAATAGAACGCTGGGGGCTGTGGCTCGGTCCGGTGATTGGGCTGGGAGTTATAGTCTTTGGGGATCTCAAGCCGGGACATCCGGAGGTGACACATACGGCTGGTGTGGCCTGCTGGATGGCGATTTGGTGGATGACAGAGGCCGTGCCTTTGGCTGCGACGGCACTGTTGCCCGTGGTGCTGTTTCCCCTGCTGGGTATTATGAGCGGGCAAGAGGTTGCGCCACTTTATTTGAATCACATTATCTTTTTGTTTGTCGGTGGTTTTATGGTGGCTTTGGGCATGCAGCGCTGGAATTTACATCGGCGAATTGCCCTTCGCTTGTTGCTCCTTTTTGGGGGGTGTCCCCGGTGTATTCTGACGGGTTTTATGCTGGTGACGGCGTTTTTGTCCATGTGGATTTCCAATACGGCGACAACGATGATGATGGTGCCTATTGCGCTTGCAATTGTGGTCAGGATGGAAGAGCAGGGCGTGGCAACGGGTTCTTTTGGCACGGCGGTGTTTCTGGGGGTGGCTTATGCGGCTTCAATTGGTGGGAGCGCGACGCTTGTGGGTACGCCGACCAATTTGTCTTTTGTGAGAATTTTATCGATTCATTTTTCAGAGGTTCCCGAGATTTCGTTTGCGACGTGGTTTGCGTTTGCTCTGCCTCTGGCATGTGTGATGCTCGTTTGTGCGTGGGGTGCGCTTTGCCTTGTTTTTGGCATTCGCGGTCGCGGCGATGATATTGATCTGAGCGTGGTGCGCGCGCAATATGCCGAGTTGGGGCCAATGTCATTTGCCGAGAAGGTGGTGCTGGCCGATTTTGTGTTGTTGGCGCTGTTGTGGTTGTCGAGACGCCCCATTCAAATTGGCGATTGGACGCTGCCGGGCTGGTCTCAGTTTTTAGAATCTGGCGGATTGATAACCGATGGGTCGGTTGCTATGGCAATGGCTTTGATTTTGTTTGTCGTACCCGCGCGAGATGGCGCGAGGTCCAGGGTGATGGATTGGCAAACGGCTGGCAATGTGCCCTGGCATATTGTTTTGCTGATTGGCGGTGGATTTGCTCTGGCAAGTGGGTTTAAGGAGTCGGGGTTGTCGCTCTGGTGCGCGCAGCAGTTGGAGGGTATGGGGCGCTTGCATCCTCTATTTTTGGTGGGTGGTTTGTGTGTGATGATGACCTTTTTGACAGAGTTGACTTCCAATACGGCAACGGCAGAGATGTTTCTTCCGGTTTTGGCGGCGTTGTCTGTGGCTGTGGGTCTCAATCCATTGTTGCTGATGATTCCAGCCACATTGTCGTGTTCGTGTGCGTTTATGTTGCCGGTAGCCACGCCACCCAATGCAATTGTGTTTGGCACGGATAGAATTTCTATGCGCGATATGGCGCGTGTGGGCGTGGGGTTGAATTTGGTTGGGGCGGTGATGATTACTGCTGCGATTGCTGTTGTTGGTCGCGTTGTGCTGGGTATTGAACTCGGGGTGATGCCCGATTGGGCAAAGATTCAATAGGCGGGAGGTAGCGTCAATCCGCGACCTGCGACTCGCGGGTCGCAACTCGCGATAGCATTTCTCCATTGCGCGTGAGGTCTTGCGCCCGTACCATGCGCGCATAGAGTCCATCGCGGTTGATGAGGGAACGGTGGTTGCCCGTTTCGACTACGCGGCCTTCGTTGATTACAGCAATGGTGGGCGACCGGCGCACAGTGGAGAGGCGATGGGCAATGACGAGGGTGGTGCGGTTTTGCGTGAGGCGATAAAGGGCTTCTTGAATCAGTGTCTCGGTTTCGACGTCAACAGAGGATGTGGCTTCATCAAGGATGAGAATGGGGGCGTCCTTAAGCAGTGCTCGGGCTATGGAGAGGCGTTGTTTTTCGCCGCCAGATAAGCGCACGCCGCGTTCTCCAATCACGGTGTCATATCCTTTGGGCAGGTCGCGGATGAAGGCGTGGGCATTGGCTGCTTGTGCGGCTTCTTTTACCGTGCGCTCGGTCGCATCTGGATGACCGAAGATCAGATTTTCATATACTGTGCCGTGAAATAAGAAGACGTCTTGAAGGACTGAGGCGATGTTTTGGCGCACAAAAGAGAGGGGTAGGTCGCGCAGGTCATGTCCGCCAATGCGAATCGCGCCCTGTTGGGGGTCATAAAATCGGGGCAAGAGGTTGGCAAGGGTTGATTTGCCGGCTCCCGTGGGCCCGACGAGTGCGAGGATATCTCCTTCGCCAATGTACAGGTCGATGTCGTGCAAGACGGGTGTGTTGGGATCATAGCCGAAGGTGAGTGCGTCAATATGAACATCCCATGTGATGGTTTTGGGCACGGTGACATCAGGCGCGTCGGTAATTTCCGGACGGATGGCGAGGAGTTGAAAAACGCGGTCTGTGCTGGCGGCGGCTTTTTGCAATACGTCGTTAAAAGATGCCAGTTGCAAAAAAGGCTGGTAGATGTGGCCCATATAGACGATGAAGACAAATAGATCAGCTACCGAGATGCTGCCGCTGAGGGCCATGTTGCCACCGCTCCAGATAACGAGTACAATGCCCAGTCCACCCGTGGCTTCGATGATGCCAGCGGGCAGAAGCGAAACTGTATTGGCTTTGATCAGGCGGTCGTGAAAGGTGGCGCTGCGGTGGGTTACCTTGCGGGCGCATTCCCGTTCGCGGGCAAATGATTTGATGACGGCAATGCCCGACATGTTATCCTGTACGAGGGCGGCGAGTTCAGCGAGCCGTTCGCGCACCGCATGCCACATGGCGCGCACTTTGGATACATAGCGATATACGAGAAATGCCGTGGGCGGAATGGGCAATATGGCGATGAGGGCGAGTTCTGGATTGAGGTAAAAGAGTACGGCGACCATGGATATGGGGATAACCGTGGCGAGCGCGGTTTCGGGTATGCCGTGTGCAATAAAGTCTTCGATGGCTTCGATGTCGTTGATGGAGCGGGCCATGAGATTGCCGGTGCGCTGGCGATTGAAAAAGCTGTGGGACAGGTTTTGCAGGTGCTTGTACACGCGCGTCATAAGCGCGTGCATCACGCGATAGGCGGTGACGTGAGAAAAGAAGCCATAACCATAACGGGAAACGCCGCGAAGCAGGTAAATCCCAAGGAGTAAGAGGCTGACTTCTATGAGGTCTCCTACGGGTTTTGCTTCGGTGAGCCACTGGATGAGTCTGCGGATGAGCAATGGTGGGATGAGATTGGCCGCTGCAAAGATAAACCCACAGGCGATGCAGCATGCCATAAGGAGACGGCGACCTTCGAGCAGGTCGTAGATTTGTTTGATAAAGGTCATAAATCTGTTGTGGTTTGAGGTTTGTTATGGTTGTGACCCAAACCTATTATTTGATGGGATAGAAGTCAAGAGAATAGAATGGAGAGAACGACGATGGCAATTAAAACAGAAGAGGAGTTGATCGATCAGATGACGACCCCTTCACCCGAGGTGGTCGAGGCTGTGTCAAAGTTAGATGGTCCCGTGATGATTTTGGGTATCGCGGGAAAGATGGGACCGACTTTGGCAGAGTTGCTACTGCGCGCTGGCGCAGATGAGGTGATTGGCGTGTCGCGGTTTTCCAATCCGCTGGATCGCGATGATCTGGAGGCGCGAGGTATTGCGACGATTAAGTGCGATTTGATGGACGATGAGGGGCTGGCGCAGTTGCCTCGCGTGCCGTATCTCTATTTGATGGCCGGGCATAAGTTTGGAGCTACGGGCAATGAGCCGTTGACCTGGGCGATGAATGCGGTATTGCCCGCAAAAGTCATGCAACAATTTCCTGATTCGCGCATTGTTTATGTATCTTCTGGCAATGTTTACGAGTTTGCTTCGGTGACGGGTTCGGGTGCTCAGGAGGATGCTGCTGTCAATCCGATTGGCGAATACGCCATGTCCCGGCTGGGCGGTGAACGGCTTGCCGAGTTTTATTGCAAAGAGAATCAAACGCCTCTGGCAATTGTGCGTTTGTTTTACGCGACGGAGTTGCGCTATGGCATTATTCTGGATATTGCTGAGAAGATAAAATCCGAGACGCCTATTGATCTGTCTATGGGCCATGTCAATCAGATATGGCAGGGCGATGCGAATGCGTATTTGGCGCAGATGTTTCCGCTTTGTGCATGTCCTGCACGGGTGGTGAATATGACGGGTAGGGATGTGTTGTCGGTGCGCGATTTGGCTTTGCAATTGGGCGAGTATTTGGATATTGATCCCGTGTTTGAAGGCGAAGAGCGCGAGACGGCATTGTTGGGCGATGCAGGGGTGCTGTTTGAGGAGATGGGATCGCCGTGGGTTCCCGTTGAAGAAATTGTCTCGTGGGTTGCACACTGGGTTATGAGTGATGGACGCACGCTGGGCAAGCCGACCAAGTACGAGTCGAGGACAGGGAAATTTTAGGCGTGTGAAAGGGATATAACATGATAAAAGCGGGGATTTCAGAGGTGAATATTACGCCGCCGGTGGGCGTTTCGATGTGTGGGTTTGCCGCGCGCGGAGGGCCATCTGAGGCGATACACGACGAGTTGTACGCCAGGGCGCTGGTGCTGGATGACGGTAAGACGCAGGTCGCAATTGTAGGGGCCGATGTGATCAGTTTTGCACCGGATCTGGTCACTCGGATTCGGGAGATGGTTGAGCATTCCGTCGGGATTCCAGGGGGACATATTTTGCTCAATGGATCTCATTCCCATTCGGGACCCTCTGTGATGGCTTTCCGGTGTAT
The DNA here is from genome assembly GCA_026705765.1 of Gemmatimonadota bacterium. Lineage (NCBI taxonomy): Bacteria > Pseudomonadati > Gemmatimonadota > Gemmatimonadota bacterium. The sequence goes on along the minus strand of JAPPAB010000055.1, from coordinate 11,594 downwards.
GGGCGACCGCGATGCAGCTTATGAAGATGTGCTGTGTCGCAAGGTCGTTGGCGCAATTAAAATGGCGTCAGAAGGGGCGATACCCGCATGGCTTTCGCAGGGACGAGCACCCGTGCGTATTGCCCATAACCGCAGAGAGATGCGCGATGGGCGCATTGTGCTGGGGCATCATCCCAAAGGCCCCGAAGCTCCCTGGGTCGATGTGGTGCGCGTGGATACAGCAAGCGATGTGCCTGTGGCTGTTGTATTTGCGACTGCGGCGCATCCCGTGAATTTGAATTTGTTATCGATCAGTGCAGAGTTTCCGGGATATGCCGCGCAGTTTGTGCGGGATAATCTGGCAATGCCTCTGTTTTTGCAGGGTTGTTGTGGAGATATCAACTGTTCTCCTAAGGACGGGAAGTTTGAGGGGTGCGAGTTGTTGGGTACGCGCCTGGGCGCAGCAACCGTGACGGCTGCGTTGTATGCCGAGAGACTGGAGGGCGATGTGCTGGCGGTGAATAATCGGGTTGTCGAATTGCCTCTTATGATACCCGATATCGATGAAGCAGAGCAGGCACTTGCAGATGCCACAGCGAATTTGCAACGCGTGCGAGAGGACAAAAGTATAACGCCCTATCGACGCCGACAACAATACGAGGGGATGGTCGGGTGGGCAAAGGATTATGTGCAGGCTGCGAGAAGAGGCGGAAGTCCAACAGAGTCGTTTGAGATTCAGACCATACATATTGGCAATTTGGCAGTAGTGGGGTATCCGGGGGAGATGTTTGTCGATTACCAGTTGTTTTTAGATGATGCTTCTCCTTTTGATAGAACGATCGCCCTGGGATATACCAATGGGTGTGTTGGGTATGTTCCGACTGCCGATGCCTATCCCGTTGGTGGATATGAAGTCGATCAAGCTTTTAAGTATTATGGAACATTAATGATAGGTGCGGCGTGTGAAGATATGATTAAAACGGCGACGATCGATATGCTGAGAGAGATGTAAAAGTGTCTATATCTTGTATAATAAGGCGTTTGTACCACTTGAAATTGTAGAAAATGCTTGACAAATGGTGCGTATTATCATAGATATATTTTTTGGAAGAGTATTTATTTTTTGTGGGTTCTCTATAAGCACGGGTTATGTGTACACCGAGAGCCACCACATCGCATCAAGCCATATTCCGACAGTACACATGGTACGGGGAGCCATTATCGGTACTGTTGTGGAGGCTCAATGTATCGAAACGTTTTCTATATGATGCTGGTCGTGCTTTTTCCCCTTTCGGGATATGCGCAATCAGATGTCGATATTGATTTTGACGATAATGGCGTCGTTGATCTGCAAGATCTTTTGGCTCTGACCGAAGCCTTTGGTACAAATGATGCGAAGTATGATTTGCACCCGGATGGCGTGGTTAATTTCAAAGATCTTATCATTTTTGCCAGTGCGTACAATCAGGAAGATACTTCTGAACCCGTCACCGAGGAAGTCGAGGCGCAAGAAGCTTCTGCTGAGATCAAATTTTTTGAGCTTTTGACGGCGAATAGCCGGCCAAATGATCTGGCAATTGACCCGCGAGGGTATATATGGTTTACAGAGATGGGGGCCAATGCGATTGGCCGATTAGAGCCGCGCACAGATATGATTCGCCGATTTTCTTTGAACACGCCGGGTGCGCAACCACACAGTATTGCCCTCGACAGCCAGGGACACGTCTGGTTTTCAGAAATTGCCGCCAACCGCATTGGACTCCTGGATCCCTTCTCCGATGAAATTCAGGAGTTCACAGTTCCGACTCCGGGCAGTCGGCCAGTGAGTTTGCAATTTGACGATCAATGGAAGCTCTGGTTTATCGAGAGTGGAGCCGACCGCATTGCCCGACTGGATCCCGTCACCGAGACGATAGAAGAATTTTCAGTTGGTGAACAAGATGTCGCGCTTGGTTCGCTTCAGATAGATGATGGCGGGCGGGTCTGGTTCGTCAATCACGAACAAAGTCAGTTGGGTATGCTCGATCCCGATACTGAAGAGATTACCACCTATTCGCTTCCAGATAGTGGTTTTGCTATTGGGCAAATGGGATTGGATTCAGTGGGGAAGATGTGGTTTACGGATACGGATTCGACGAGGCTGGGCATGTTTGATTCTATCACCAGGCAAACGCGTTATTTCCGGTTTCCCGAAAAGATGGAATCTCCACATGCTTTGCAGGTCGATTCGAATGATCGCGTGTGGATCGGTGGACAATCGTCGGGATGGCTGACCAGTTTTAGTTTGCAAGATACAACGTTTACGCTCTATGAGATTTCCGATGATGATGTTGAGGTCAAAAACTTGCGTGTTGATTCCAGAGGTGTTGTCTGGATCATCGATTCAGAGGGGAATCGAATTGGGCGGATTGAAACGTCTGATTAACTGTTTATCCCATCGCCAGAGGAAACAGATTTTAAGGGCGAGCGGGAATAAGTCTGCAAGCAAAGCACTCTATATTTAGAGTGCTTTTTTTATTTAAAAAGACGTTGACACACCAGAAGGCACATACTATATACTTTTTACCCTAAACATACGGGGTCAACGGTTATGAAATCTTACTATGCCATTTTTCATTTTGCTCTTATCGGGTTGCTGGTTTTTCCATGCAATGCCGATCAATTGGTGCTGATGTCGCCACATTCAGATGAGATTCAAAACGAGTTTGAGTCGGCTTTTGTGGCTTTTTATCAAAAGACCACAGGGCGAGATGTGCGGGTAGAATGGCTCGATATCGGGGGGGGGACGAGTTCGATTTTGCGTTATATCAAATCGGAATTTGGGCGGTCGCCCGAGGGCATTGGCATCGATATCTTTTTTGGCGGAGGCACTGCGCCTTATGTGGATTTGTCTGAGCGCGGGCTGTGTCAGCCCTATCGGTTGTCCGATGCCGCGCTCAATCGATTGCCCGCGCAGATTGGGGGGGTTCCGCTTTACGATTCTGCCTATCAATGGTATGGTGCAACGCTGTCGGGTTTTGGCATTGTGTACAATCGGCGCGTACTTGACATTTTGAATTTGCCCATTCCCCAAACCTGGGCAGATTTGGGCGCGCCGGAGTTGTTTTCGTGGGTCGGTTCGGGCGATCCGCGCAAGAGTGGCAGCGTTCACATGGCTTATGAATTGATTTTGCAGGCTTATGGCTGGGAAAGGGGATGGGAAGTGATTACTACAATGGGGGCCAATGTGCGAAATTTTGGGCAGGGTGGCTCTTATGCTCCAAAGGAAGTCGCTGTGGGCGAAGTGGCTTACGGTTTGTCCATCGACTTTTATGCATGGGCACAGGTCGCAGAAGTGGGCGATGAATACGTGGGCTTTGTGATGCCCGACAATTTGACCATTGTCAATCCCGATGGCATTGCCATATTAAAGGGTGCGCCAAATCTGGAGGTGGCACAGGCGTTTTTGGAGTTTGTGATGTCCGATGCAGGGCAGAAGCTCTGGTTTTTAAAAAAGGGTGCGCTGGGCGGTCCTGTCAATAAGCAGTTGAATCGATTTACCGTATTGCCGGATCTGTACACGCGCTATCAAAGTGATGCTGCGGTGACGTTAAATCCCTTTGAATGGCGTTCTGATTTGATATACGATGCTGAATTGGGTAGCGGGCGCTGGCGCGTGTTGAACGATTTGATCGGCGTGATGGTCATTGACTCACAGCGGGCATTGCAAGCTGCCTGGAAGGACGCGATGGTGGATGGGGTGTCAGAAAAAGAACGCAAGGTGCTGTCATCTGTACCCATTTCAGAGGCCGAAGCACTGGAGTTGGAGCAATCATGGGCAGATGCCGAGGTGCGCAATCGCACGATGGCTGATTGGACGGATTTTGCGCGCGACAAATACGGTGCTCGCGATATGCCTTTGTCTGTGCGCATCACCAATGCGATTACTTTGTTTTTCCCTATGGGTATTGCCTGCTGTGTGGTGGCTTATTTGTGGCGTTTGCGCAGTGGCTAAAGAGGGTGAGATATGTTCGGGATTAAGCTGGAAAATGTGACCAAGCGCTTTGACAATGTTCTGGCATTGGATCGCATCAATCTGGAAATTGACGCGGGGGAGTTCTTTTTTTTGCTGGGCCCCTCTGGTTGTGGCAAAACCACGTTGTTGCGCATTTTGGCGGGTTTTGAGCAGCCCGAGACGGGTCGGGTGCTTTTTGACGCGCGCGATGTGACTGCTGTGCCTGCGCACGAGCGCAATACGGGTATGGTGTTTCAGAATTATGCCTTGTGGCCTCATATGACGGTTTGGAAGAATGTGGAATACGGCCTCACCATGCGCAATATGTCGCAGCAGGAGCGCGACCAAAAAGTGAGGCGCGCCCTGGAAATGGTTCAGATGAGCGGTTATGCCGAGCGGTCACCCAATCAGCTTTCGGGAGGGCAACAACAGCGCGTGGCACTGGCGCGGGCACTGGTCATAGAACCAGGTGTTGTGCTGCTGGATGAGCCGCTTTCCAATCTGGATGCGCGATTGCGGTTGGAGATGCGCGAGCAGTTACAGGATTTGCAGCGCTCTTTGGGTGTTACGATGATTTATGTGACACACGATCAAAAAGAAGCACTGGCTATGGGTGCGCGCATTGCGGTTATGCAGATGGGGAAGGTGGCGCAAGTCGGCACTCCGCGGGATGTTTATAGACGACCGATCACGCGCTTTGTCGCGGATTTTATTGGCGAGATTAATTTGATTTCTGGGGAAATAAAATCTGTGGAATCCGAGGTGGTCGCTACAACAGATGTGGGGGATATTCGCGGCCAGGCGGGGTATGAGGGTGTTCAGGCGGGGGATCAGGTGTTGTGCGCGATTCGGCCCGAGGCAATGGATTTTCTTTCAGATGAATCTGGGACGGCGGATAATGTCATTTTTGGGCGCGTGCGGCGTGCGATTTATCTGGGGGAAGTCGAGCAATTTTTTGTTGAATTGGCGAGCGGCGATCAGATCAGACTGATTGCATACGGCGCAACTATGCAGTACGCACAACCCGGCGATGAGGTGCGACTGGGGTTTTCGAAGCAGGAGGTGGTTGTCTTGCGCGATGAAGGGGAGGAGCGCGATGAGGCGGTTTGATCTCAATTTGCCCACGCTCATTTTTTTGGTGGGGTTGATCGGCTTTTTTGCGTTGTTTTTGTTTTATCCCCTGTGGTATGCCTTTGTGCAGTCGCTGGTGGTCGATGGCAGGTTTACGTTTGCGTTTTACGAGTTAATGGTGACGAGTCCGGTCTATCAGGAAGCTATCCTCAATAGTTTTCGGCTGGGGATGATTACGACTATTGCGACTACGTTGCTCAGTTTGCCTCTGGCATTTTTGCTGGTGCGATACAATTTTGCGGGTAAGGGGTTTCTCAATGGTCTGATTCTGGTGCCTATGGTTTTGCCCCCGTTTGTAGGGGCTATTGGCATGAAGCAGATGTTTGCGCGTTTTGGTTCGATCAATTTGCTACTTTTGGATTTGGGGCTTATCGATCAGCCGGTAGATTGGTTTGGCGGCGGTGGTTTTGTGGGGGTGGTGATTTTAGAGGTGCTGCATCTCTATCCCATTATGTATCTCAATGTGGCCGCTGCTCTTGCCAATGTCGATCCGAGCCTGGAAGAGGCGGCGCGCAATATGGGCAGTAGCGGGTTTCGTCTTTTTCGCACGGTGACATTTCCGCTGATGTTGCCGGGCTATTTTGCCGGGGCGATTATTGTTTTTATCTGGGCGTTTACCGATTTGGGAACGCCGCTTATTTTTAATTATCGCCAGGTTGTGGCGGTCGAGATTTTTAATTCTATTGAGGATATTAACGAAAATCCGATGGCTTACGCGCTGGTTGTCTTTGTGTTGCTTTTGACGGTCTTTTTCTTTTATCTGTCAAAGGCGATGCTGGGCAATCGCCGCTATGAGATGATTGCGCGAGGGTATATCAGTTCGGGGTCGCGCCCGGCTTCTCGCGGGATGACGGTGTTGATTTACGCCGCGATGCTGTCGCTTACGGGTATTGCTCTGATTCCGCATATGAGTGTGTTTTTGACGTCTATTGCCGAGCGCTGGTTTATGGCTGTGTTGCCCCAGGAGACGACCGGGCGATTTTATACGATGGTTTTTGAACACCCGATGTCTCTGTCCAGTATTGAGATGAGTCTGATGTTGAGTGTGTTGAGTACGACGCTGGATATTGTTCTGGGTATTGCCATTGCCTATTTGTTGACGCGCACCCGCATCCCGTATAAGGGCGTTTTAGATGCGATGGCGATGTTGCCTTTAGCTCTGCCCGGCCTGGTGCTGGCTTTTGGGTATCTGGCGGGATATTCGGGCACTTTTTTGGATGCGCGGCACTATCCCGTGCCACTGCTGGTTATTGCCTATGCGGTGCGGCGGTTGCCCTATATGGTGCGCGCGGCGTATGCGGGTTTTCAGCAGACGAGTGTGACGCTGGAAGAGGCGGCTCAGAATTTGGGGGCTTCCCGGTTGCGCACACTTTTTCAAATTACATTTCCGCTGATTTTAGCCAATCTGGTGGCTGGCGGTATTTTGTGTTTTGCGTTTGCAATGCTCGAGGTGAGCGATAGTTTGATTTTGGCACTCAAGGATGAGTACTATCCCATCACAAAAGCGATTTACGCGCTTATGGGGCGCATTGCAGATGGCGCGTATCTGGCCAGTGCGATGGGTGTTTTTGGTATGGTGTTGTTGATTGTGAGTTTGTTTTTAGCCGGGCGATTTTTGGGCAGGCGCATGGGCGAGTTGTTCCGCGCTTAAATGAAAATTCAAAGGGCTTGTGATGAATTTGCGGAGATGGATAATTATTTTTGCAGGGGGTGTACTTGGGATGGTTGACGCGGCGATGGCACAGAATACACCGTGGCACTACAGTTTTGAGGAAACGACGCTGTCGGCAGCCTATCGGGCAGATGCAGGCAGTGAGGTTTCGCTTTCGGCGAGGCGTTACAAGGGAGGAACGCAATCTCTGAAGTGGGCATGGCAGAACAATGGCCGGCTTGTGTTCACGGATCCAGTAACACAACGCAATCGGACGCTGAACGGTTTTCGGGCGTGGGTGTACAACGAGGAGGCACTCGATGAGGTGCTGACGTTTGGGTTTGGTACGGAATCCGAACTGGCGGCAAATAATCCGCGCTACCAGTTTGAGTTTGGCTTGAATTTTACGGGCTGGCGGGCGATGTGGATCCATTTGCGGGATGATGCGCGGAATAATTCTTATACGGGTCCGAGAAATGGACGGGTGACGGCGTTTGAAATTAGGGCACCGAATAGCGGGGCTGTGTATCTGGATTTGATGGAGTTGGTAGAAAGAATTGACTCCAGGCGATCTCCCGATGCACAGGTTCCATTTGTGAATGGAGGTATAAATACAAGTGGCGATAAAACCCGCGAATATCGATGGAGTCTGAATAGATTGCCGGGTCCGCTTCCTTCGCAGATTACCGATGATGAGAGACGGGCTTTTGATAAGATTGCCCGACGATATGAGGCATGGGTTCTGGGCAATGGGGTGAAGGATGATGAGCGGGAGCCTGTGAGGATTCGGCTCAATGAACTTACAGCCTATATAAGGCGTGGGCATAGCAATCTCGCAAATTACGAGATTCGACGCGAGGATGACCTCATTCTGGGTAAACCCCTGTTTGCGGCTCGGTCATCCTACAGGCCCTATTTTCAGAGTGTTTTTCAGAATGTCTTGTTGCGTCTGGTGCTGGATTATCGGTTGAATGGGAATGTGGAGGCACGTGATCGGGTGATAGATGTTTTCGATTATTTACACGATCAGGGGTGGGCAGATGGCAGTGGTGTTGGGGCGATGCATCACGAGTTTTTGCGGATTGCGAGCTATGCCCACGCGGTGTATTTGATGCGGGATATTTTGGGTGATACGAATCGACTGGAACGGGAATTGGCGAGTTTGAAATGGTATAGCATGTTTGGCGAGTTGTATGAAGAGAACTGGGATCCGGGCACGAATGCGGATTTTTTGCGTTCGGTGGCGATGTATCGGTTGTTGTGCATTTTGATGATGGACGATTCGCCCGAGAAGGTGGCGAATATGCGCCGCTATGTTGTATGGCTGAATAATGCGCTGGATATTGCGCCGGGGTGGTTGGATACGATTAAGCCGGATTTTGTGGGTTTTCACCATCGGGGTATTTACGCCAATGCGTATGCGCCAAACGCCTTTCATGTGGCTTCTGTGCTGGTGTATTTGTTGCACGATACGCCTTTTTCAGTTGGGGATGATAAGCGCGATAATTTGAAGCAGGCGCTGTTGACGTCCAGGATTATGGCGAATGCGTATGATATTTCAACGGCCATTAACGGGCGCTTTCCGCTCAATACAACGGTAACGGATGGTCTTTTGCCGGCGTATATGTATGTGGCTTTGAGTTATCCTTCGGTGGATGCAGAATTGGCTGGTACGTTTATGCAGCTTTGGAGACCTCAATCGCAGTTGTTGATAGAAGGTTTGTTTGAACAGGTAGCTTCGCGGATTATGTATTTGCACACGCCAGGTGCGATGCAGATGATGATGGATTTTGCAAGTGCGGGATACCCGCCGATCGCTGCACCTTCTGGGCACTGGACATTGCCTTATGGTGCGTTGTCCATTCATCGACGCGGGGACTGGATGGTGAGTATGAAGGGGTGGAGCAAGTACGTGTGGGATTACGAGTCGTCAGCCGGTGGGGAAAATCAACTCGGTCGTTATTTGAGCTATGGTTCGATGCTGATTTACGCCAGTGGCGATCCGGTCACGCGTGAGGCGAGTGGGATTGTTCGGGATGGATGGGATTGGAGTATGTGGCCGGGTACGACGGTGATTCGCCTGAGTCATGAGCAACTCAAACACGAGGGGCGTGACCGCAATTTTTCGGATGAGACTTTTGTGGGTGGGGTGAATTTGGAGGGACAAAATGGTGTGTTTGCATTGAGATTGCACGATACGAGATTCAATACGAGTTTTCGGGCGGTTAAGACGGTGTTTTGTTTTGATGATGTGCTAATTTGCCTGGGTTCGGGTATAGAGAATAATGATGGTGGTCATGCGACGGTGACGCCGTTGTTTCAGGTGTCTATTTCTGAGGATCGTTCTACGGGGGTGAATGGGGAGCGTGTGCGGGGGATTCCATATATGTTTGAGGGGATAAAGGGGCAGCGAGCGTGGCTGATGGATTCACGGGGTAATGGCTATGTGATTCCAGATGGTGAGGGTCTGCAGGTGCAGCGCCAGGTGCAAGCACCCGGGGATTTTGAAGATGCTGGGGGTGTGGGGGCTTTTGAGTTGGCGTATCTGGATCACGGTCCTATGCCTCAGGGTAAGTCCTATGAATATGCCGTGTTGGTTCAGAGGTCGCCGGATAGGGTGCGTGCGTTTGCCAATGCGCCGGAATACGATGTGTGGCAGCGAGATGGTGATGCACATATTGTGCATCATCAGGGGATGAAGGCGACGGGTTATGCGCTGTTCGATAAGGATGCAAGGCCAATAGGTGGTCCGGTTGAGGGTGTGTCTTTGCCGAGTTTGGTGATGGCTCGCGAAGTGGGTGATGGGGTATTGCTTTCGGTTGCTGATCCGGATTTTGGGTGGGACTGGAAGATTCAGACGCCGCATCGGCAAGATGGTTCGTTGATTGTCAATCAGCCGAGTGAGCCTCGGAAGGTAGAGGTGACGATGCGCGGAAAATGGCGTCTGGACCAGTCATATGATCTGGCAGAGATTGTAGAGGAGAGCGAAGATCAGACGGTTGTGGCGTTTATCTGTCAGGATGGCGAGAGCGTAGAGGTGAAACTGATATCGGGAACAGGTGTGAGTGTTGCAAATCTGGATTTTGATGGGGATGGTGCGGTCGGGTTTACGGATTTTTTGCTCTTTACCGGCAAATTTGGTCTGTCGGAGGGTGATGCGGGTTTTGACGCAAAATACGATCTGGATGGCAATGGTGTGGTGGGGTTCAGCGATTTTCTGATTTTTACACAGGGATTTGGCAAACCGGTGGGTGGAAAACCAGTGGCTCTCCGAAATGGAGGAGAAAGGTTGGGGTCGTGACAGTTTGAGGCCTTTATAACGAAAAAAAGCCGCCACATTATGTGGCGGCTTTTTTGTTGTTACTTAGAATGTGACTTGTCCCAGATGGGTTTTACTTTTTCGATGACTTCGGCATCGGTCGGGCTGGATGCGACGATGTTCGTAAATTCTTCAGCTTCAACTCCGAGTTCCTCCAGGAACTTTCTGTCAGCGGGTCACGGATAGACGTAGTCACCGATGCAGCCTCGCAATTTGGCGCGGGCTTTATCTGTAATGCGCGGGAGCCAGGGCATGTCGCCCATGTAAAGCTGACGGCTGCGCGGTCTAAAATCGACGGCGGAACTGAGTTTGTCCATTGATTCCTCCTTCAGGTATAATGGCTTTTTCGTGTCATAACATAGTGATTTTGGCGATGGGTAGCAAGTCAGAAAGTAAGGGTGTATGTGCTCAAGGTTGTGTCGCCGTATTTTTTTTGTCGAGAGATGGTGAGATTGGGAAAGGATTTGGGTAGCGTTGTACGAGAGGCGTGTTGGACGAGAATGCGGGCATTGGGCGCGAGTATCGGCGTTGTTGCGAGGCGGGTGAGTATGGCACAGGACATGGGTTGTCCGTCTAATTGTTGGTGGTAGGGGGGATCGAGGTAGATGATGTCGAATAGGGCTTTTGCATGCGCGAGTTGGGGCAAGAGTTTTTGTGCGGGACGCGCGTAAAGCTGGATGCGGTCGTTGAGTTGCCAATTGTCTATGAGCTGTACGATGAAGCGGTTGCAGCGACGGTCGGGTTCGTTGATGATCACCCGCGCGCCTCGGCTACAGGCTTCGAGGCCGATTTGCCCAGAGCAGGAGAAGAGGTCGAGGAAATATTTGCCGTGGAGGATTTCGCCGAGGGAAGAGAATACGGCTTTTTTGACAAAGTCGGATGTGACGCGGGCATTGCCGTACTTTTTGTTGTTAAAGGGGATGCGGCGGCCCTTAAATTCCCCAGCGATGATGCGCATAAGAGCGTGTTTTAATTTCCATACCGGAAGCGCACTTCGCGTTCGACGCTCTTGCCACTGACCAGGTCGGTTACGACGATTTCGAGTGCGTTGACACCGGGTCTGACTTTGTTGAGTACGATTTCGACGTATTCGCGCTCGTCGGCATCCCGTCCTGTGAGTTCGTTGGTGATGGCCACCTGGGGTTTGGTGGTTCTAAAGATGGTTCGCAACCCCGTGGCCACTGCGCCAAATACGCCAACGGCGGGCATGGCACTGGAGCGAATGCGGTATTCGGTTTTGTAACGGGTTTGTCCAAAGGTGTCTTTGGTCAGATTGTAGATTTCAAAGTAGGCATAGACATTTTGCTTTATAGCATAACTGCGCGTGGGTATGGGGATGATCCACACGTCTTCTTTTTGGAATTTTGCTGCGCCTGCTTCCGCGATGTTCGAAGCCAGTTGAATTTCGCTGACTTGAAGCTCTGGGATTTGATAATCTCTGATCTGGAGTTCTTGCCGGTAGAGTCCGGTGCGTCCAGAGATGAGGTCTTTCATTTGTACTTGAAGTTCGTATTTGCCGG